>JAOPVF010000102.1 GCA_025963195.1 Mycobacterium sp.
GCGGCGGAGATCGCCAAGGCGAAGATGCCGTAGAGCGCCACGATCGGCGAGATGAATGCGAAGGCGAAGGCAAACGCCGACCACAACGAGAACTCTCTGCGCAGCAGCTGGGGCTGTTCTGCGGGGATGATCGATGACGACATGTCTGCTCCCACTTCTCGACACTGGTGGAAGGAACTATCACGCCCGGTCAGCACCAGCGCCAGCTGATCCGCCGAAGACGCAGCGATCGCACCTCGGCGGTGCCCGGCATTGGAGGATCGCACAACGTAATCGAGTGCGGATGTGATGGCGGCGTTACGCTCGTCCAATGAATCGGCCGTCCGACGGCGTTCCGGCGGAGCCTGCGGCAACCGAGGACCGCCCGCCGGGGCCCAGCCTGCGCGACCTGCTCGACGCTCCTGGGCTGGGACTCGCCGTGCCCGACGGCCCGCCGCAGGACCTGGATCGGGCGATCAGCTGGGCCCACACCACCGAGATGCGGGATCCGGCGAGGTATCTGCGCGGCGGTGAGCTGGTGTGCACGGTGGGGATCAGCTTGCAGAAGCCGCAGGACTGCGAGACGTTCGCCGACTCGTTGGCGCGAGCCGGTGTGGCGGGCGTGTGCTTCGGCATCGGCGATGGCCACGACGCGGTGCCGCCCGCTCTGCTGGCCCAATGCAGGCGGCGCGACCTGCCGGTGCTGATCGCGGCGCCGAGCGTGCCGTTCACCACGGTGAGCCGCTTCGTCGCCGAGTTCGAGCTCGGCGCGGAGATCGCCACCGCGCGGGCGACCAATGCGCTAGTCCCGGAGCTACTTTCGTCGTTGCGCCGGCACGCGTCTGCTCGCGAACTTCTCGATACCGCCGGACAGCTCCTGGAGTGCTACTTCCTACTCGAACCGGACGCCGGGTCCCCGGCAGTCTCCGTCGAGGTTCCCGGGCTGGGCACTCTGGGGTGGGTAGGCACCGGTGCTCCCCCGGAACCGGCACTGCTCGAGTTGATCGCCCGGTTCGTGCGAGCGACCCAGGCTCAACGCGACGTGGAAACCGCGCTTGCCCGTGAACGCGTCGGCCAGTTGTTGTCCCTCGTCGAGCGGCGGATGTTGCTGCCCGACGCGCTCAGCCAGTTGCTTCCGTGGCCCGGCTTTGCGGCAGGAAGACTGACCTGCTCGGCGTGGCCGGCCGGGGCCGGTGCACTGCTGTCGATGGCCATCCCCGACGCATTGGTTGGTGCCGCCCCCGACCTGTGCCTGATGCTGACCACCGAATCCCTGGAGATGACGGAGGACCTGGCCGTGCCGTCCGGACACTCGGCGCCCGTGCCGCTGACGGAGATCGGATCGGCCATCAGTCAGGCACGCATCGCGCTGGATCTGGCGCAGCGCCGCGGCAGCAGCGTCGGACCCGACCAATTGAGCACGCTGGAAAGCCTTCTTGAGCAATTGCCCCTCGCCCAGCTCGTCCCCTTCAAGCAACAGCTGATCGATCCGCTCGCCGAGATGGACCGTCAGCGCGGCACCCAGCACGTCCGCACGCTGCGCATGTTCCTGACCGCGAACGGCTCGTTGAGCGAAACGGCGCGCGACCTCTATCTGCACACCAACACCGTGCGGCACCGGCTCGCTCGGATCCACGACCTCACCGGCCGAGATCCGTTGAACCACAACGATCAGGCAGCGTTCTTGATAGGCCTGCGCACGTTGGACCGGGGCGATTCTCAGTCGTAGCGATGATAGGTCGCCGACATGGTGCTGTCGGGATCGAGCCGGCCCAGGATGGCTTCGGCTATGGCGGCGAGTTGATGCACCTGTTCGGGGGTCAGTGCGTCGATCACGATCTGCCTGACGTTGGCCACGTGTCCCGGCGCGGCCTCGCGGACCTTGCGCCAGCCGGCAGCAGTCAGACGCGCGTTGGTGGCGCGGGCATCGTCTGGACATGGGAAGCGTTCCACCAAGCCGCGGTCTTCAAGGCGCTTCACCACGTGGGACAGCCGAGGCGAGGTGGAGTTGGTTTGCGCCGCAAGCTCGCTCATCCGCAACGTGCGCTCTGGAGCCTCGGACAGCATCGCCAGGACGAAGTATTCGAAGTGCATCAGTCCCGCGTCCCGTCGCAATTGGGCGTCGAGTGCGCCGGGTAGTAGTTCCAGCACCGACGCAAGCCGCACCCACCCGGCCAGCTCTGGTTGATTCAATCCCTTCGTACTCACGCCTCCATCATCACACATTTACTTGTAGCTACAACTGTCATCGGCTATGCTGCTTAGTTGTAGCTACAAACAAATTATCTAGGAGTCGGCCGATGTCCTTGTCACCCGTCCGCCTGAACCACGCGGTCCTCTTCGTGGCCGACGTCGACCGTGCCGTGCGGTTCTACACCGACGTCTTCGGCATGGAACTCATCGCGCGCGAGGCGGGACTGAACGGCGCCTTCATGCGGTTGGCCCGCTCCGGAAACCACCATGATCTAGGTCTCTTCGGCATCACCGGGGCCGTCCCGCGGCCACCTCGGTCGGTGGGCCTCTATCACCTCGGATGGCAACTCGACACCGTCGACGAATTGGTCGAGTTTCGCCAAACTTTGCTCGACTCGGGCGCCTACACCGGGGAATCTAGCCACGGCGCGACGAAGAGCATCTACGGCGTTGACCCCGACGGCAACCAGTTCGAAGTCATGTGGATGCTTCCGCGCGGGGAGTGGGGCAGGTATGAGACCTCCGCGGTCGTCGAACGCCTCGACATCGCAGCCGAATTGGAACGGTGGTCGGGCATCCGCACAGCCACCGAATGCCTGTGAGAATCACAGCGGCTCAGGCGATCACCGGAGCGCCGTGCTCATGACGCCCAGCTCGGGAATCACCAGCACCTGACCGACGTTGATCCGATTCGGGTCGGCGATGCCGTTGGCTGCGGCGATGAATCCGAACAGTCCGGCGTCCCCGTAGAAGGATTGCGCGATCGCGCTGAGT
>JAOPVF010000132.1 GCA_025963195.1 Mycobacterium sp.
CCCAGCCCGCATCGAATGCCCCACTGCACTCCGCCATCGACGTCCACGCGCACTTTCTGACGCCGCAGCTGCACGAGGCGTTGATCAGGAGCGGCAACGAACAACCCGACGGTATGCCTGCGGTGCCGCAGTGGGATCCGCAGACGGCCTTGGCGATGATGGATCGCACCGGGATCAGCGCCGCGGTCTTGTCGGTTTCCTCGCCTGGTGTCCTGCTCAGCGACGATCCCGCGGACGTGCGCGACCTTGCGAGGGCGGTCAACGAAGAGGGCGCGGCCATCGTGCACGAAAACCCCAACCGCTTCGGGCTGTTCGCCTCACTACCTCTACCAGACATCAGCTCCGCGATCGACGAGATCCGCTACGCCCTCGACGATCTCCGCGCTGACGGCATCGCCCTCGAGACGCACTACCGCGGGATCTGTCTCGGCGCACCCGAATTCGAACCGGTGATGGACGAACTGAACGACCGCGCCGCCGTGGTGCACATCCATCCGACTTCTCCGGCCTGCTGGCCGCAGACGTCGCTCGGCCGGCCACGACCGATGATCGAGTTCCTGTTCGACACCACGCGCGTTGACATCGCTGGCGCTCAACGGCGTTCTCGATCGCCATCCCGCCATCCGCTTCATCGTCGCCCATTCCGGCGCTGCACTACCGGTCCTCGCCGACCGCATCGCCGCCGTCGCCGTGACGGAGAATCCCCAACAACCGGTCGACGTCCTGGGGGCGCTGCGCCGCCTCCACTACGACGTCGCAGGCTTTGCCCTTCCCCGAGCACTTCCGGCGCTGCTCAGCCTCATCGACACCGACCGGCTGCTTTACGGCAGCGACTACCCGTTTACCCCAGACTGGGTGGTCAACGGGCTGGCGGAGGCGCTGGCAGGGACCGATCTACTCACCGACGATGATCGCCTCTTGCTCAGCCGCGGCAACGCCGCATCGCTATTTCCCCGACTTGCATGAGCGCCTGAATACTCGCGTTCCGGCAGCAGGCCTGAACTTGCGATCGGAAAACTTGATCTTGCTCAATAGCAGCAGGTCGCAGTCCGTTTCGGGCGAGCCGGTTTCGATGAACCTGGACTCCCGCTAACGGTTCCGGTTGGCCCAGCCGTCGTCGTTGTAGGCCAGTAGATGCAGTTCACGCTCCCACGAGCGGTCGCGGGAGCGGTCCAGCCCCCGGCGGACGAGGAAGGCCGCCAGTGCACCGCAGACGACGAGCGCGGTCCACACCGTCCCCGTCGCCACGGCCGCACTGAGCTTGGCGTCATCGGCCGTGAGCGGCGCAGCGACCACCTTGTGGGCGTTGTCGAGCCAGATCGTCAGTGACTCACCGGTTTTAGCCATCGTCGGGCTGGTGATCTGCTCGGTGCGCACCCGGGTTCCCTCGCGCCACTGCACCCGTGCTGAATTGGGGGCGACGGAAGCGGAGTCCTCGGAATCGGCAGGCATGCGCGTGCTGCCTTCGACCACCAGCGCGTCTACGGGGTGGCGATCGTGAGATTGCACATCGGCGGTGCGCACAGCCGACTCGTAGACCAGGTCTCCCGCCTGCGCAGAGGCAGGGATGGCGATGAGTGCGGTGAGGAGCGCGGCAAGGACTGCGAGCGCTTCCAGTCGATCCGTGGTGCGAATCAGCGGGTTGAACCCGAGAGCGTGCACGTACCAACGGATGCGTCCAGCAAACGATGTGACGCCCGTTACAGTCGGCCGAGCCGGGGATTCTCCATTTCTCGCAAACACTCTTACCATGGTGGCACCAGCGGCTGTGGGTTGCCAGTCTTGGCCGGTCAGAGCGATGGATCTCACATCGCGGAATACGCGCGTTACGTGGTCGGATCGAGGGCAGCAGCGGCCGATCGAATCGGTGTCGGCGCCGTGATGGCGGTACACGTCGTCGAGCCCACCGGCTTGGCCCAACCGAAAGACCCCAAGAGCGGCGCTCGGTCCGGGGCGGCGGCGCAGGGGGTAGGCACGCGCGATCACTTGGGCCTGGCGCGAATTGATAACTGTACCGTCCGGACGGTACAGTTCTGCAGGTCATTCGTGCTCGGCGCCGGCGTAGTGGGGTGGGAACAAGCCTGCTCTTCGCCCATCCAAGGAGGTCCCGTGGGCAGCTACTTGCGGTTGCTCCGGACACCTGGCGTATTCCGGGTGACGGCGTCGCAGCTGTTCGCGCGACTGCCGCTCGGAATGCTGTCGCTGGCGATCCTGATGCACGTCTCGGAGACGACTGGGTCGTATGGGCAGGCCGGTCTCGTCGTGGCGTGCGTCAGCATTGCCGAGGCGATTGCGATGCCCATCAGCGCCCGGCTCACCGGCAGATTCGGTGTCACACCCGTCGTGCTGTCAGCCGCGACGATCAACAGCATCGGCTTCCTGGCATTGGCACTGGCGCCCGCGCATCTGATCTTGCTGGCCGCCCTGGGAGTGGTGGTGGGGGCGTCGATCCCACCGATGATGCCGGTTGTGCGCGCGCTATACCCACGGATGGTTCCCGCCGATACGGTGCGCGCGGTGTTCGCGTTCGATACCACTGCGCAAGAACTGATTTGGGTTACCGGCCCTGTCGTGGTGACCGTGTTGACCTCACTGATCTCCACCGCGGTACCGCTGCTGGCCGCGGCGGGTATCACGCTCACTGGATCCATCGCCTTCGTGATGAGCCTTCAACCGCGACAGCCCCGGATCGCCCGTGGTACTTCGTCATTCGGCCGAGTACTGGCCCGTCAAGAGGTTCTTCTGGCATTTGCCGCCAATCTTGCTCTCGTCGCGTCGTTCATGGCGATGGAGGTCGGAGTGGTCGCTCAACTGGGGCACTCGATGGCCGGGGTGGCGATCTCTGTGTCGAGCCTTGGATCGCTGATCGGCGGCCTGCTGATTGGCCAGCGCCGACTCGGTCTTGGGGCGTTGGTTGCGACGCTGGCGGTCGTCGTGGTGGGGACGGCACTGACCGGACTCGTCACCGGTCCGCTGCAGTTCGTGGCTCTGTTCGCCGCTGGATTCGGCTTCGCGCCTGCAATGGCAGTTCTCTACCATGCGGTCTCCCGCGGAGTAGCGGAAAACGTTGCCGCCGAGGCCTTCGGGTGGCTCAACACCGGTGCGCTGGCCGGCGGTGCGGCAGGCACCGCGCTATCGGGTGTTCTCAACGACGCATGGGGCCCAGCCGGGTCGTACGTCATAGCGACTGCTCTGTCCGTTGGCGCGGCGGTCAGCCCGCTGATCGCGCGGTTGGCCGGACCGGTCCGTGGATTCTCCGCAGACAGGCCGACGGTGTCCGTCGCGGGTTAATCTTGACCGCGACGCATCGCATATCCAGGCCTCCCCGGAGGCAGACGATGAGAGTGCCCAGTGCCACGAGGGGAACGACGCGACGAACTGCTGGACGCCGCCGAGCAGGTGTTGTCCCGAGGCGGCCCACAG
>JAOPVF010000294.1 GCA_025963195.1 Mycobacterium sp.
CCAATACCTCCGACCCTGCCGCACCGTCGGCCGGGGTGTCGACGTGCTCGCTGAGCACCCTGCCGGCTGAAGCGGCCGACACCGTGCGGGTCATCCACGCAGGTGGTCCATTTCCCTTTCCCCGCAACGACGGTGTGGTGTTCGGAAACCGGGAGGGCCACCTACCGGGCAAGGCCAAGGGCTACTACCACGAGTACACCGTGATCACCCCGGGTGCCAAGAACCGGTCGACACGCCGCATCATCACCGGTGGAGCGCCGTTGGCCAATCCAGCCCAGTACTTCTATACCGCCGACCACTATGACTCCTTCTGTCTGATACCTGACGCGGGAAGGCAATGATGACGCCGCAGCCAAACTCAGAAGAACCCGTGACCTTCCGGATCGACGGACGAAAGATCAAGTCAGTCAAGGATTTCTATCGAGAGGTCGGACGTTCCGTCAACGGCCCCGGGGGATACTTCGGGCAGAATCTCGATGCACTGGCCGATTGCCTGCGGGGCGGATTCGGCACGCCAGAGTCTCAGCCCTACGAGTTCGAGTGGCAGCACAGCGATGCAGCGCGGCGCCAGTTGAAGGACGTCAAACACGGGCAGCGCACGTTCTTCGACGAGGTTCTGGACGTCTTCGACGATGCCGGAGTCACGCTGAATCTCAGGTGACCGCAAGGCTTGAATTCGCCCAAAAATGGTTGGACGGGACTCGGCCCACGTTGATAAGGTGCCCCAGACCGCGACATCGCGCGAGGAGGTGAGACCCATGAACGTAGCAACCAAGTGGGTGCTCCCACTCTGTTCACGGTCGGGCGATTGACATAGGTGTCGCCGGGAGCGCCTGAACAAGGCACTCCCGAAAGGCAACGCCATGCACTTCACCTCCACGACGTCATCGAACGGCGTCATCGAACGCACCTTCACCCTGGATGACGTCACGGGTGTGCTGTGGTCACCGGCATCCAATACCAACGGCGCGCCCGTGATCCTGGCGGGTCACCCCGGCGGCATGGACAAGAAGGCCTCGCCACACGTGGCCCGAGCCCACGCCGCGGTGACCACACACGGTTTCCACGTCGCCACCATCGATGCGCCCGGACACGGAGACCGGCCGCGAAACGCACAGGATCAACGCCTGATCGCTGAATTCCGCCAGGCGAGGGACGAAGGCAGTAGTGAATTCGGCCGGATCCTCGCCGACTACTGCGCATCGGTAGCCGAACGCGCCGTTCCGGAATGGCAGGCGACCATTGACGCCTTGCTAGTCCTGCCCGAGATCGGCGCGCACGCGCCGATCGGCTACTCCGGCATGTCGCTTGCCAGTGCGGTCGGCATACCGCTGACGGCGATCGAGCCTCGGATCACCGCTGCGGTCTTCGGTTGGGCGTCGGCAGGCGACGCCATGCTCGAGGCAGCGAGACGCGTAACGATCCCGATCGAATACTTACTGCCGTTGGACGACAAGGAGATTCCACGCGAGGTCGGTCTGGAGTTGTTCGACGCCTTCGCCTCGTCGGACAAGGTGCTGCTGGCGTTCCCTGGCGGCCATCACGAGGTGCCAACCGATGGCCGGATCGACACCCGGTTCTTTCCAAGACATCTCGGCCGGGCCGCCGACACGCCGTCAAGCGAAGTGGAGGACCTGCCCAGTTGAGTAGGACGACCGTCACGGTGCCTGGGTACACGATGTCGCCGAGTGTGGCGAGCAGCGTGCCGTCGTACCAGTCCCATCCGCCCGACCCGCTGTTCCAGCCTGGTTCGGGATTCGACACCAGCCATGATTCTCACTCTTCTCGTCGGACGTTCTCGGTCCGTTCTACGCGTGGCACGCCCGGATACGATGCGACGATGACCAGCTTGTGCGACTTGTCTGCCACCGAGCAATCGGCCTTGATCCAGAACGGCGAACTGTCCGCGCGTGAACTGCTCGCCGCGTCACTCGCCCGGATCGAGGCGACGAACGGCCAGGTAAACGCCATCGTGACGCTCGACGCAGAGGCTGCCGAGCGGGCCGCGAACGCCGCCGACGAAGCGTTCGCCGCCGGGCGGCTGCTGGGACCGTTGCATGGGCTCACCCTTGCGGTGAAGGACCTGCACGCGACCGCTGGGATGCGCACCACGTACGGCTCACCCGCGCTGGCCGACTTCGTTCCCGACGCTGACGAGTTGGTCGTGGCGCGGGTCCGGGCGGCGGGCGCGGTCATCGTCGGCAAGACGAACACTCCGGAGTTCGGCGCCGGGTCGCACACGTTCAACACGGTATTTGGGTTGACCCGGAACCCATATGCGCTCGACAGGTCCGCGGGCGGCTCCAGCGGTGGGTCCGCCGCGGCGCTGGCGTGCGGGATGGTGTCGCTGGCCGACGGCAGCGACATGGGTGGCTCGTTGCGCAATCCGGCGTCGTTCTGCAACGTCGTTGGCCACCGGCCTTCACCCGGTCGTGTTCCCACCTGGCCGACTCAGGACCCGTGGTTCACACTGCCGGTTCAGGGCCCAATGGGCCGAACGGTGGCCGATGCCGCACTGCTCATGTCGGTTCAGGCTGGCCCCGATCCGCGGCCGGTGGTGTCGCTGCCCGAACCTGGTTCGACCTTCTCCGCCGCGTTCCCTGCCAGGCTCGACGGCCTCCGGGTCGCGGTATCGCCCGACCTGGGCGGGACGGTCGTCGTCGACCCCGAGGTAGCGGCGATGGTCGAGGCCCAAATCGGGACTCTCATCGACCTCGGCGCCACGGTGACGCGCGCCAGCATGGACTTCACCGGCGCCGACGAAGTCTTCACCACACTCCGGGCACTCAACTACGCGCAGGTCTTCGGTCAACTGGTCGACCAATCACCCGAACTGGTCAAGCAGGCCATCAAGTCCAACGTCGCACATGGGCGGGCGTTGACCGGTTCCGACGTCGCTCGCGCTGATGCGCTGCGCTGCGCTATCTACAACCGTGCGCTAGCGTTCTTCGGCGAGTACGACGCCCTGGTGCTTCCGGCGTGCCAGGCGCTTCCGTTCGATGCCGACCTCGAATATCCGGACAGCATCGCCGGCGTCCCGATGGAGAACTACCTGGCGTGGATGAGGGCCGCGTACTTCGTGTCGGCCACCGAATGCCCGGCGACCGCGGTACCGGTCGGATTCTCCAGGGATGGACTGCCGATCGGTGTTCAAGTGGTCGCTCCACCCCGTGACGACCTGCGTGCGCTGTCCGTCGCGCACGGCATCGAACACGCCACCGGCGCGGGTCAGCGTCGCCCGGCAATCGTGGTCTGACCGTTTCGTCGACCCGGTAGCACCAACCCGCCAGAACTGATGACCACGTTCAGCTCAGTGTGTGACCGTCCACGGTTCGCGCGCGAAGACCTGCTCGACCATCGGACGGAAGAACTCGAGCGGACGATGCTCGAACTGCGTATCGAAACAGTTCTGGTCGTACTTCTCGCAGAACTCCACGCAATCGTCGA
>JAOPVF010000178.1 GCA_025963195.1 Mycobacterium sp.
TCGAGGTGACGGCGATACCCGATGCGAGCAACCCGCACGCCACCAGAAGCAGGGTGGCGGCTACCAGCCCGACCCGAAGGGGTACGCCGCGTCCGCCCAGTGCTGCCATCCCTCCATTGTTGGCGAAAACTACCGCGGCTCGCGCAAAACGTAGCCAACTCCCCGCAGCGTGTGCAGCAGACGCTTCTCACCTGTGTCGATCTTGCGCCGCAGGTAGGACACGTAGGACTCGACGACGTTCACGTCACCGCCGAAGTCGTAGCGCCAGACGTGGTCGAGGATCTTCGGCTTGGACAGCACCGTGCCCGCGTTGATGATGAAGTAGCGCAGCAGGGTGAACTCGGTGGGCGACAGCGAGACGGGCTCGCCTGCCTTCCAGACCTCGTGGGTGTCCTCGTCGAGTTCGATGTCGGCGAACGCCAACTTCGCCGTACGCGGCTCTTCGACGCCGCGGCCGGACCGCCGCAGGATGACCCGAAGCCGCGCCACGACCTCTTCGAGGCTGAACGGCTTGGTGACGTAGTCGTCGCCGCCGAGGGTCAAGCCGGCGATCTTGTCCTGCAGGGTGTCGCGCGCGGTCAGGAACAGGGCGGGCGAGTCGATGCCGTCGGCGCGCAGGCGACGCAGCACCCCGAAGCCGTCCATTCCCGGCATCATCACGTCGAGGATGACGGCGTCGGGCCGGATCTCGCGCGCCTTGTCCAGCGCCGCGGGACCGCTGGAAGCGGTATGTACCTCGAAGCCCTGGAACTTCAAGCTCACCGAGAGCAGTTCCACGATATTGGTCTCATCGTCGACGACGAGGACTCGCGCTTCGGGTACGGACTCGGGGATAGCAGCAGCCATGGCCATGGAACTAGAGTCCACCCTTTTGCTTGCATTAGAACTGCATGAGCGCTGTGAGCTTCCTGTGAGTTGATTTCGGGAGCGTTACGGCTGGCGAGGGGCCGGGCTGTGACCATCGTCATAGACTGGCTGGATGAATCTTGGCAAAACGCTGGCCGACCTGGCCTTGGCCCCCGCGCGCCTGTGGTTGGCCGCCGCCGACGCCGGATTGTCCGTGGCCACGGGCGCACTGGGAGTCGCGAGGTCCTCGCTGGGAGATACCAGTGCGGGGCAAGGACCGGCCGCCGTAGCGCACATGCTTGGCATCGACGACGCAATCGTTCGCGCCAACCGCATCGCCCGCCTGATCGACGAGGACCAGCCACTCGGCCGGGCACTGGCCCCGGACGGCCCGCTGGACCGGCTGCTTCGGCCAGGAGGGGTCGTCGACAAGGTGACGGCACCCGGCGGCGCCCTCGATCGGCTGACCAAGGAGGACGGCGGGCTGATGCGCGCCATCGAACCAGGCGGCCTGGTCGATCAGCTACTCGACGAGGAAGGGCTGGTCGAGCGGTTGCTCGCCGAGGACGGGCTGGCCGACCGCCTGCTAGCCGAAGGTGGGTTGATCGAGAAGCTCACCGCACGCAACGGTCCACTTGAGCAGTTGGCCGCTGTCGCCGACACGTTGAACCGCCTGGCCCCTGGGCTGGAGGCGCTCGCGCCGACGATCGACGCGCTGTACGAAGCCGTCAACACCCTCAGCGCGGTGGTCAACCCGCTGAGCAACATCGCCGACCGGATTCCGTTCCCCGGCCGCAGGCCCGGCCGCCGCCCCTCGGCGCGGCCGGTGTCGTCACAGCGGGTCATCGACCACGAGGACTGAACCGATACGATTGGGCCGGTTTCGACCCGCCCCCTTAGCTCAGTGGTAGAGCATTCGTCTTGTAAACGAAAGGCCATCGGTTCAATCCCGATAGGGGGCTCCACTCGGTGCCGACTCGCTGTCGGTGGCCGGTCGTAGCTTCGGAGCATGAGACAGTGCCGCGGTTGTGGTTCCGCACTCTCGAAGCGCAGCCAGAAGATCTACTGCAGTAATTCATGTCAAGCGTTGGTCCGGCGCGACACCAGTACGAAGTGTTGGCTCGAATCCGGCGAGGCGTGGATCGGCACCCGCCAGTTCACTACATTCGGCAGTATCTCACCGACGCCCAGTCGGGCTGCTGCGCGATCTGCGGCGGAGCGAACGCGTGGCTGGGCCTGCCCCTCGCATTCGTGTTGGACCACGTCGACGGGAATCCGACGAACAATCAACGGGAAAACCTGCGGCTGATCTGTCCGAACTGTGATTCACAGCTACCGACGTACAAGAGTCGGAACCGTGGCAACGGGCGCCACTTCCGCAGACAGCGATACGCCGACGGTCAGTCGTACTGACGCGAGGTTTCGGTCGGTAAGACGTTGCTGGTCAGATTGAGTGGGGTTGCGGGAGCACGCCCGCGGGTGCATGTTGGCACGGACGATTGCCAACGGCGCGCTACGCGTGGTTTTTTCGATGTCAACAAAGGCCATGAAGACTTTCGCTGTTTAGCTATGAAAGGGTCTTCCTGGGAGAAAACTGTGTCCCGTGCGGAGCTGTAGCGTGCTCGAACACGACTCCGCACGAACCACTAGTTCGGCCCAACTGGTAGGAGAATCGAATGAAGTACGTGATGGCATGGACGACCCGGCTCGGCGGGTCCGCCAAGGAAAATGAGGCGGGCGTGCAGCGCGCCTTACAGCTGTTCTCGAAGTGGCAGCCACCCGATGGCTCGACGTTCCACCAATTCGTGGGGCGACTCGACGGCGAGGGAGGGTTCGCCGTGGTGGAGACCGACGATCCGGCGGAGTTGCTGGACGGCACCAGCAAGTTCGCCCCGTTCAACTCGTTCCAGATCCATCCGGTCGTCGACATGAACGACTGGGCGCAATCGGCACAGGCCGGCGTGGACTTCCGGGAGTCAATCAGCTGAAAACCGCACGCAATTGAAGGGGTCGCTCGCTGGCGGGCGGCCCCTTCTCCATCCTGCCGACGTCTCGCACACCGTCGCCGATATGTTCGTCACGGGTCGCCACATCTGGACGAAGGAGCAAGCCATGGCTGAAGCGGGTTTCTGGGTGGCTTGGGGGATTCCGGCGCGCGGGCGCGAACGCCAGGCACTCGATCTGCTCAAGCACACGACGACGGATTACCTCGATGGCCTCGTCCGCGACGGACGGATCGAGCGCTTCGATACCGCGGTCCTCAAACCGCAGAGCACGGAGTTGGGTGGCTTCATCCTGATTCAGGGCACGAAACAACAGATCCACTCTCTGCGCGGTGACCACGACTTCAGCCGATGGGTCACCCAGGTTCAGTTGGTCGCCGACAAGGTCGGGATCGTCGACGCCTGGGTGAACCAGGGACTACCCGAGGCCATCGAGCTCTACGAGGACGCGCTCTCCAAGCTCGACTGACGGTGTCCCCGACATAGCTGATCGGGGGGCTCACGCGCGAAATCAAGGTCAAAAGCCCATGATCATGATACAGGTGGGAATTTTGATGCCAATTTGTCCTTTTGCTCGACGAGCCCTGTGACGTGCGATTGAATAACCGTCATCGACGGGGGCCGCTAACCAGCACAGAGGGGTTCGAGCATGGGAGCAGCTTCCTACGTCGGTCGTGTCGGCCGACTGGCGGTCGCGCTAGGGGTGGGGACGGCGATCGCCACCGGACACGGCGTCGCCATGGCCGACGATTCGCCCGCTTCGGACAGTTCGTCGGCCGGGACCGTGCAGTCGACGGATACCGCAGGCACGGCTGGGCCAGAAATTGCGTCGCTGAAGCCCAACGCGGAACCAGCGAGCGCCCCAACGGCGACCGAGACCGGTGTGAGCACGACGGCCGAGACCACGACCAAGACCACGACTGCCAATACGTCGACCACCGTTGCCCCCGGCGTAGTGGTCAGCGCCCAGACCACGACGGGAACGTCCGGCAGTACCAAGACTCCCGAAGAAACCAAGGTCCCCGAAGCGCCGACCGAGACGGCCGAGCCGACCACACAGGCGCCCGAACCGACCGAAGCGGCAGAACCGAAGCCGACCACCGACCCGGAAGCGACACCGAACAAGAACACATCGGCGACGGCACCGACCACGAAGGCGGTCGCCCGATCGGCAGCCACGATGGACGTGCGTGAAGCCGCCGACACGGCGCCTGACCGGTCCGCCACCGTCGCCGCGCTAGCCGCGGTGAGCGCACCGGCCGCCGACGCGGATTCCACGATCGCGGCACCGTCGGCGGCCCGGGTCGC
>JAOPVF010000200.1 GCA_025963195.1 Mycobacterium sp.
ATTTGGCGCAGGCCAAGCTCGAGGTGCCCAAGACCCTCGACGAGTTGGTCAGCACGTCCAAGGCGCTGAAGTCCGGCGCCAGGGCAGGCATCGCCATGCAACCGCAGCGCGGCTACAAGATCTTCGAGGAGTGGGGCAACTGGCTTTTCGCCGCGGGCGGCTCCATCTACGACCAGAACGGCAAGGTCAGCCTCAACACCCCGCAGGCCAAGGCAGCACTGGCCGCCTACATCGACACCTACAAGACCGCCGCACCCCCGAACAGCCTGAACTGGGCGTTCGACGAGGCATTCCGGTCGGTGTCGGGCGATCAGGCAGCATCGATGATCAGCTACAACTGGAACCTGCCCGCGCTCAACGAGCCCGGCTCGGGTCCGTCGGCCGGCAAGTTCAAGCTGGCCGCGATCCCTGGTGGCAAGGCGGTTCTCGGCTCGTGGAGCTGGGCCATCCCTGCCAACTCCGGTGCCTCCGATGCGGCATGGGCGTTCGCGTCGTGGCTCACGTCGAAGGCGCATGACGTCGAGCGCACCGAGAAGGGTGGCGCCGCGATTCGGCAGAGCACGCTCAAGGATCCGGCAGTGCTCGGCGGCAAGTACGGCGCCGACTACTACACGACCGTCGAGCAAATCCTGGGCAATGCATCACCGCTGAGCCAGGGCCCCAGCGGCGAGGAGATGATCCAGGCCGTCGGCACCGAACTCAACGAGGCCGTAGCCGGCACCAAGAGCGTCGACGACGCTCTGGCCGCCGCACAGGCCGCCGCAGAGAAGATCCAAGGCTAGCCCTTCCCCCGGGGCTAGCCCACATGGAACCGACCACCCCACGAAAGGAGCGATGACCACCGTGAAATTCAAACACGGCATGGTCACCCCCCTAGTCGCACTTTTCGTCGGGGTGGTCGGTTTCCCCCTCGGTTACGCGTTCTACCTGAGCATCACCGACTACAAGCTGACCAGCCACGGCACGCCGAAGCTGGTCGGCGCGGACAACTACGTCGCCACCGTGCACGACAGCGCGTTCTGGGAGGCGTTCGGCACCACCGCGACGTTCGTCGGCCTGGCGGTGGGGTTGGAGTTGCTGATCGGCCTTGCCATCGCGCTGGCGCTTCAGAAACAGCGCTGGGCAAGGGATCTCACCCGATCGATGCTGCTGGCCCCGATGTTCATCACGCCGATCGCCGTGGGTTTGATCTTCCGGTTCCTGCTCAACGACCAGATCGGCGCCATACCGCACCTGCTGCAATCGATGGGTCTGGACTACGACTTCTTCGGCCCTGGCAAGGCGCTGTTCACGCTGGCGCTCATCGACGTGTGGCAGTGGACGCCGTTCATGGTGTTGCTCCTGCTGGCCGGGCTGGAGTCGATCCCGCGGGAACCGTTGGAGGCGGCCAGAGTCGACGGCGCGCGCGGGTGGTACGTTCTGCGCCGGGTGACGCTGCCGCTGCTGGCGCCGGTGCTCGTGGTGGCGATCCTGCTGCGCTGCCTTGACGCGATGAAGGTGTTCGAGTACGTGTTCGCCACTACCCGCGGCGGGCCGGGAACCGAGACCCAGACGTTGCAGTACTTCGTGTACCAGACCGGAATTCAGTTCTTCCGGCTCGGGTCGGCCTCGTCGATGGCGTTCATCGTGCTGCTTCTGGTGCTGACGGTCATCGTCGTGGTGTTCCGCAGGATTGACAAGGCCAAGCAGTCATGAGGAACTCGCGGACTCTGACCATCTGCCGCGTCGCGCTGCTTTGGGCGGCAGGCATCTCGGTGCTGTTCCCCGTGGTGTGGATCGCGCTGGCCAGCGTCAAAACCCCTGAGCAGCTCAATGATCCGTTCCTGCTGTCGTTCGCCCCGACGCTGGACGGCTGGCGCAACGTGCTGTCGTCGGGCATCCTCGCCGCGGCGGGCCGCAGCGCCATCGTCGCGCTCACATGCGTCGGCATCAGCGTCGTGGTCGGCAGCATGGGCGCCTACGCCATCGCCCGCTACCGGGCCGGCGGCACCGCCACCCGGTTCGGGATGCTCGCCGCGCAGGTGCTTCCGCCCGCGGTGCTGGTGTTCCCGTTCCTCACCATGGCCTACGCCCTGCGTCTCAACGACACCCTGGTGCCCGTGATCTTCGCGCATCTGAGTTTCGTCCTGCCCGTGGTCACCTGGTTCCTGATCGGCTTCTTCGAGGCGGTCCCCCGGTCGCTGGAGGAGCAGGCTCAGGTCGACGGGTTCACCCGGTTCCAGGCGTTCCGGCTGGTGGTGCTTCCCCAGGTGTTCCCCGGTATGGGGGCCGCGGCCATCTTCGGCTTCACCCTGTCCTGGAACGACCTGTTCTACGGCTTGATCCTTGCCCCTGGCAAGGCGGCCATCCTTCCGGTGGCCATCGCCGGATTCAACACCTTCCGTGGCGTGCAGATCGGCTCGATGAGCGCGGCCATCCTGATCGCCGTCGTCCCCGTCGTCATCGCCAGCTTCTTCATTCAGCGCCGCCTGGTGCAGGGCATCAGCGGCGGCGCGGTGAAGTTCTAAGAAGAGAGGTGACTCACTACTCGTGGCAATCGTCCGATTCTCCGGCGTGAACAAGTCCTTTCGCTCGACGTCCGTCGTCAGCGATCTGAATCTGGAACTCTCCGATGGGTCGTTCACCGTGCTCGTCGGCCCGTCCGGCTGCGGCAAGTCGACGTCGTTGCGCATGTTGGCGGGCCTGGAATCGGTGACGTCGGGCACCATCACGATCGGCGACAACGACGTCACCCAGCTGCAGCCGCGCGACCGCGACGTGGCCATGGTCTTCCAGAATTACGCGCTCTATCCGCACCTCTCGGTGCGGGAAAACATCGCCTTTCCCCTGCGCGCAGCCAAGGCGCCACGTGCGAACGCACTCAGGAGGGCCGACGAGGTGGCCGAATCCCTTGGCCTGGCAAAGCTGTTGGACCGCAAGCCCAAGGCCCTCAGCGGTGGTCAGCAGCAACGCGTCGCCATCGGGAGGGCGATCATCCGCGAGCCGTCGGTCTTCCTCTTCGACGAACCGCTGAGCAACCTCGACGCGAAACTGCGGGTCGAGACGCGCACCGAACTTCTGCAGATTCAGCGCCGCCTCGGCATCACGTGCCTCTACGTCACGCACGACCAGGAGGAGGCGATGACCCTGTCCGACCGCATGGTGGTGATGCGGGACGGACGCGCCGCGCAGGTCGGTACCCCGATCGAGGTGTTCAACTCCCCCGTCGACACCTTCGTCGCCGCGTTCGTCGGCAGCCCCAAGATGAACCTGATCGCCGGCGAGCTGACCGGTGAGACCTTCACGCTGCCAAGCGGATTCGCGTTGAGCGTGGGACGGGTCGGGGCCAGCGGTCCCATGACCCTCGGAGTGCGGCCCGACGACCTGGTGCCCACTGTGGCTGACGATGCCGACGATGCCGACGCCAGGGTCAAGCTGGTCGAACTCCTCGGGCCACGGGCGATCGTCACCGTCGACGCCCGTGACACCGAACTCACCTGCGTCGTCGAGGCGGCGCGACTCTCCGGCATCACCGAGGGCACCAGGGTCGCACTGTCGGCAAGACCGGGTGCGGTCCACGTATTCGACACCAAGACCGGCCAACGCCTCGTTGGCGCCGACCAAGAGAACAACACGAATGGGAACAGATGACCAAGACAGTCGTGGTTACCGGCGCCGGTTCCGGAATCGGGCGCGCCATCGCCACCACCCTCGCCGAACGTGACTGGCAGGTCGTCGTCACGGACATCGACGGCGACGCCGCGCGCGCCGTCGCGGCGGCATTGCCTGCCGGCGACGGGATCAGCCACGAATCCGCCGTGCTGAACGTCAGCTCGCCTGCCGACGCCACATCGGTGGCCTACGACGTGACCGACCGGATCGGCCTTGACGCCTGGGTGAGCAACGCGGGCATCTCGTTCATGCACAGCTTCCTCGATGCACCGATCGAGAATTACGACCAGACGATGGACGTCAACCTCAAGGGTGTGTTCGTGTGTGGACAGGCTGCCGCCCGCGCCATGGTTCGCAGCGGCACGGCAGGCGCGATCGTCAACACCGCGTCGATGGCGGGCAAGCAGGGCCGCGTGCCGTTCCTGTCCGACTACGTGGCATCGAAGTTCGGCGTCATCGGCCTCACCCAGGCGATGGCGTACGAGCTCGGCGAGCACGGCATCACCGTCAACTGCGTATGCCCCGGATATGTCGAAACCCCCATGCAGTCAAGGGAACTGGAGTGGGAGGCGAAGTTGCGGGGCACCACCACCGACGGTGTGCGGGCGATGATGATCGACGACACCCCGCTGCGGCGCCTCGAACAACCCGAGGACGTGGCCCGCTCGGTCGCGTTCCTGCTCTCCACCGACGCCCGCTTCATCACCGGTGAAGCCCTTGCCGTCAACGGCGGCGCCTACATGGACTGACACGCGAAAAGGCTTACGAAACACCATTACTGAGAAAGGCACAACGTGACCACCACTTGGCTCGACGAGGTCTTCAACACCACCAAGCCCGTCATCGCCATGCTTCACCTGGCCGCTCTGCCCGGTGACCCCGGATACGACGGCGCGGCAGGCATCGCCGCCGTCGTCGCCCGCGCCCGCGAGGAACTGGACGCCCTGCAGTCGGGTGGCGTCGACGGCGTGATGATCTCCAACGAGTTCAGCCTGCCGTACCTGACCAAGACCGAACCGATCACGGCGATCACGATGGCCAGGATCATCGGCGAACTGCTGCCCGAACTGCAGGTGCCCTACGGCGTGAACGTGCTGTGGGACGGCAGGGCGTCGATCGACCTGGCCGTCGCCACCGGTGCGAAGTTCGTCCGCGAGATCTTCACCGGGGTGTATGCCAGCGACTTCGGGCTATGGAACACCAATGTCGGCGAGGTGGCGCGGCACCGCGCGCGCGTCGGGGGTGCGGACGTGAAGTTGTTCTTCAACATCGTTCCCGAGTCGGCCTCCTATCTGGCCGAGCGCGACCTTGCGTCCATCACCCGAACCACCGTCTTCGCGACGTTGCCCGACGCGATCTGCGTGTCAGGGGCGACGGCGGGCTCGCCGACGGACGTCGACGCGCTCCGCACGGTGAAGTCGGCCGCGGGCGCGGTGCCGGTGTTCGTGAACACGGGTGTGCGCGCCGAGAACGTCGGCGCCCAACTCGACATCGCCGACGGCGCGATCGTCGGCACGTACTTCAAGAAGGACGGCGTGTTCGAGAACCGGGCCGAGCGCTCGCGGGTCGAGGAGCTGATGTCGGAGGCGAAGAAGTTCCGCGAACAGCGGGGCTGAGTCGGCACAATCGGGTGATGGCCACCTTGGCGGACCTGTCCCGCGTCGTCGCAACGCTCCCGGAGACTGCGGAAGTGAAACCGCGCGGGTGGCCGACGAGGGCGTCAAGTTCGCGCTGATCGCCGACGAGCCAGGGGTGTACTTCGCCACCCCGCACTTCGACGGCTATGCGTCGGTGCTGGTGCGGCCGGCCGAGATCGGCATGCCCGAGCTGACGGAATTGGTCACCGACGCGTGGATCATCCAGGCGCCGAAGACTCTGGTCAAGGCTTTTCTGAACGGAAACTCCCGACCTGCGGGGTTTCTTTCGGGATGATCGACGGGTGAGCAACACACCGAAGATTCCGCCCGCCAGGGTCGCTAAGGCCGTGGACCGCGTCCGCCACCATCTCGCGCGGCTGCACCTTCGGCTGGCACCACCGCCGATCGCCGTGATGGAGCTCATCCTGGCGACATGGCTTTCGCAGGCCATCACGGCGGCCGCCCAACTCGGCATCGCCGATGCCCTTGCCGCGGGGCCGTTGAGCGCCGACGAGTTGGGCCGCAAGGTGGGTGCCGACCCCGACGCGGTGGCCAGGTTGATGCGGCTGCTGATCAGCCGCGGCATCTTCCGCAGACGCGGCAACCGCTTTGCGCTCAACGCACTTGGCGACACACTGCGGTCGGACGCACGGGTGTCGATGGCGGGCGCGGCGCTGTTCTTCGGCTCCAAACAACATCGCGAACACTGGACGTCGCTGGTTGAATCGGTACGTACCGGGAAGGCGAGCGTGCCGTCGATCCGGGGCATGGAGTTCTTCGAATACCTTGGCGAAGACCCCGAATTCGCCGGTCTGTTCAACCACGCCATGACCAGTACGTCGGAGATGTTGGAGGCCGCGCTGGTTGCCGCCAGCGACCTGAACCGGTTTCGCATCATCGCCGATGTCGGCGGCGGGCACGGCGAACTCCTCTCCGCAATGCTGACCGCGGCACCCAACGCACGGGGCATGCTCATCGACCTCCAGGAGGTGGTCGCTGGGGCGCCTGCCGTGCTCGCGGAACACGGTGTCGCCGAACGCGTCCGGATCGAGGGCGGGTCGTTCTTCGACGGCGTGCCGCCGGGCGCCGACGCGTACGTGATGAAGAACGTCCTCCATGACTGGGACGACGACAAGGCCGCCGAAATACTGCGCAACATCCGAGCAGTCTCCGAGTCCGGCTCCACCCTGCTGCTGTTCGAGATGGTGATCCCCGATCACGACCGCGAGTTCTTCGGCAAGCTCGTCGACCTGGAAATGCTGCTCGTCGCAGGTGCATTGGAGCGCAGCGAGAAGCAGTGGCGCGCCGTCCTCGAGCGTGGCGGGTTCCGGCTGACGCGGATCGTGCCGACCGCCAGTCCGCTCAGCGTCGTGGAGGCCGTGCCAGCCTGACCGCCACCTCGTCGGCGGGCACCAGGTGGCCATCAGCGCACCGGATCTCCACGGTCGCCTCGGCGCCGCAGCCGAGGTGGCTCAGCCGCAGCCTGCTGTCCTCGAGGTGCTTGCGGCCCCACTCGAACATCGCCCACACCACGGGCATGAATTCGGTACCGGCATCGGTGAGCACGTACTCGTCGCGGCTGCGCTGGCCAGGCTCGCGGTAGGGCTGCTTCGCGAGCAGGCCCGCGGCGACCAGTTCCGACAGCCTGGCCGACATGGCCGCCTTGGTGATGCCGACGCGGCGGGCGAAGTAGTCGAACCGCGTGGTGCCGTAGTACGCCTCCCGCATGACCAGCATCGCCGACTTGGTCCCCACTACGGCCATCGTCTGCTCGACCGGGCAATGGCCGACGGCAGACCAGGAGTCGCGTTCGGCGAGTACGCCCTGCAGGACTGTCATATACGTCACTCCCTTGCTGGATTGTTGTTACTAAACCTAGGTGTTACATCTAAGTATAGAAAGCAGTACTCAGCGACGAGTCCAGGAGGAACAAATGACCGGATATTCAGACCGCGACGCCGTCATCGTGAGCGCCGTCCGCACCCCGATCGGCAAGGGCAAGGCCAACGGAGCGCTGCACGACGTCCTGCCCGCCGATCTCCTCGCCCACAGCCTGCGCGAGGTCGTCGCCCGCACCGGGGTCGATCCGGTGAAGATCGACGACGTCATCGCAGGCGCCGTCACTCAGGTTGGTGACCAGGCCCTCAACATCGCCCGCAACTCGCTGCTCGGCGCAGGCTTCCCCGAGTCCGTGCCAGGAACCACCGTTGACCGGCAGTGCGGAAGTAGCCAGCAGGCAATCTCATTCGCCGCCCAGGGCGTCATCTCCGGGTCCTACGACATCGTGATCGCCGCAGGCGTGGAGTCCATGGGCCGGGTGCCGATGGGCACGTCGGTACTACCCGGCAGCGACCCATTCGGCAAGGCGTTCGCCGAGCGTTACTCCGAGGGACTCGTCCCGCAGGGCATCAGCGCCGAGCTGATCGCCGCCAAGTGGGGGCTGTCGCGGACCGAGCTCGACGAGTTCTCCGCGGGCAGCCACGAGAAGGCCGCCCGTGCGGCCAAGGACGGGCTGTTCGACAACGAGCTGTCTCCGATCGCGGGATTGTCGAGCGACGAGATCGTCCGCCCGGACACCACGGTCGAGACGCTGGCCGGCCTGCCGCCCGCCTTCTACACCGAGGCGTACGCAGCCCGCTTCCCGCAGATCAACTGGGAGATCACGGCAGGCAACTCGTCACCGCTGTCCGACGGCAGCGCCGCGGTGATGATCACCAGCGGCGCGGTGGCCCGCAGCCTCGGGCTCAAGCCGCTGGCCCGCATCCACACCATGACGGCGGTGGGCTCCGATCCGCTGTACATGCTGACCGGCGTCATCCCCGCCACCGAGAAAGTGTTGTCGCGTGCAGGGCTGACACTCGCCGACATCGATCTGTTCGAGGTCAACGAGGCATTCGCGCCGGTCGTGCTGGCGTGGGCTCGCGATACCGGAGCTGATCTAGCCAAGACCAACGTCAACGGCGGCGCCATCGCGATCGGTCACCCGTTGGGCGCCAGCGGTGCCCGCATCATGACAACGCTGGTGAATGCGCTCGAGCAGCGCGAGGCCCGTTTCGGGTTGCAGACCATGTGCGAGGCCGGTGGCATGGCCAACGCCACCATCATCGAACGCCTCTAAGCGATTTCGGTGTGTTAACCGGCGGTCAGCGCCGGTGAGCACGCCGAAATCGCAAGGGGTTAGGCGCGGGTGAGCTCGAACAGCGGGATGATCCGGCTCGTCTTCGACTGGTAGTCGGCGAACACGGGAGCGATGGCAATGAGAGCCGGAACGACCTCGTCGCGCTCGACCGTCGGCAGCTCACGGGC
>JAOPVF010000202.1 GCA_025963195.1 Mycobacterium sp.
CGACACCGTCCACCTCGGCTGATCGGGGAGCAACACATGACCACCCGCAACGTGCTGATCGCACTCGTCGGCGCCACCGTCGTCATCGGCACGGCCGCCTGCGGCAACGCCAGCCCGGCCAAGCCGGGCCCGGCTTCGGAGACCGTCACGACACCACCGGCGACCTCGGCGGCCAGCACGCCGTCACCGTCATCGACCCCGACCATCGTGACGACCGCGACGTCGGCCTGTTCCGATCTCGGCGGGACCGTCGGCGCCGGCCAGGTGTGCACGGTGCACGGCGGGGCGCCCGGCTACACGATCGACATGACGTTCCCGACCGACTACCCCGACCAACGGGCCCTGTCCGACCTGCTGACCCGGGAGCGCGACCAGTTCGTGCAGGTGGTCAGCGAGCCTGACCAGCCGCCATATGCAAAGGAACTCGAGATCACGCCGACGACGTACCGTTCGGCGACTGGCGGCGGCACCGAGAGCCTTGTGCTCCAGGAGCACGCCGACTACGGGGCGCGCATGGGGTGACGTTCTACAACGCGCTGAACTACGACATCGGAGCGAAGGCGCCGATCACCTACGACACGCTGTTCAAGCCGGGCACCGACCCGGTCGCGGTGCTCGATCCCATCGTCAAGGCCGAGTTCGAGAAGCGGTTGGAGGGGACTCCCGTCGACGACAACATCGGGGGCGCCAAGACCTACCAGAACTTCGCGCTCACCGACGACGCGGTGATCTTCTTCATCGGTCAGGGCGACTGGGCCATTGAAGCCGCTGGGCCCCAACAGTTCTCGGTGCCTCGCAGCGAACTCGCCTCGATCCTGGCCTAAGGCCTACCGGTGCGGCGGTCGCGGGTTTCCCCGCGGCGGACCGGGTGGCCGCAGGCGGGTGGTGGGAGGTTCGGACGGGCCGGGCCCCCGGATGCGCACGCGCGGATCCGGGCGCGGAGGCATGGGCGGCGGTATCGGCCTCGGCGGAGGGGGCACGCTCCTGGGCGGCTGGGGCGCCCTGCGCGGTGGCCTCATCCGCATCGCCTGGGTCTCGTCCTCGGTCCAATCCCGTTGCACCAGAACGTCTTGCGAGATGCGGTCCAATGCCTCCCTGACCTGTCCGCGATCCGGCCGGATCTGAAGGCCGGAGGATTGGACGAGCCCTCGGGTGAGCCAATCCATCGTCTCCGCGCGCACGACCTCCACCTGGTGCGCCCCCGCCGGGGTCAGCCAGAACACGTCCCCGCTGCGCTCGGCGTAGCCGGTGGCGGCGAGGCGGTCGAACGCCGACTCGAGGATCTCCCGTGGCACCCGGACGTGCTCGGCGACGTCGCCGAGCCTGGCCTGTCCCGCGGCCTGCCCGAACCGGAAGACCTGCAACAGCGCCCACAGCCGGGCGATGTCCAGCTTGCTTCCCGGACGTTCCGCGATGGCACGCAGCTGCATACCCGAGCCTTGGCGAATCAGCCGGCCGACGGCGTTCTCCAACAGCTGGTCCGGCGAGTCGGTCGTCGGCATCGCGAACCCCTCGCCCATGTTCGCGGCGGTCCCGACGTCGTTGCTGCGCAACGGAACTTGCTTGAGCATCAAGGCCAACCCGAAGCCGACCACGGCCACCGGCGCCGCACACAGGAACACCAGATCCAGGGCATCGGCGTAGGCGGCCGCGATCGGTGCGGCCATCTCCGGCGCCAATCGGTGCAGCGCATCGGGAGACTGCGCCGCCTCGGGTGGCGCGCCGCTCTTGGCGATGGCGTCGGCGACCCGGCTGTGCAGGAAGTTGTTGAACAGCGAGCCGAACACGGCCGCACCGAAGGAGCTACCGATGGTGCGGAAGAACGTGACGCCGGACGTCGCCACACCCAGATCGGAGAAGTCGACGGTGTTCTGCACGATCAGCACCAACACCTGCATGCTCATGCCGATCCCCGCACCCAAGATCACCAGATACAGCGACTGCACCAACGTCGACGTATCCGGCCCCATCCGGGACAGCAGGACGAAACCGATTGCCATGACGGCTGTTCCGGCGACCGGGAAGATCTTGTACTTTCCGCTGCGGCCGACGATCACACCGCTGCCCATCGACATCGTCAGCATCCCGGCCACCATCGGCAAGGTGTGCAGACCCGACGTCGTGGCCGACACCCCGTCGACGAACTGCATGAACGTCGGCAGGAAGGTCAACGCGCCGAGCATCGCGAAGCCCACGACGAACGAGAGCCCACAGCAGACGGCGAAGACCGGCTCGCGGAACAACCGCATCGGCAGAATCGGTTCGGCAGCCCGCAATTCGACGGCGATGAAGGCGCCGATGGCCACCAGGGATCCGACGAAGAGCCCGATGATCATCGCGCTGCCCCACGCGTAGGTGGTGCCGCCCCAACTGGTGGCCAGGGTCAGCCCCGTCGCGCCGAGACCGACCAGGACGATCCCGGCGTAGTCGATCACCGGGCGCGCCATCTTGCCGAGGTTGGGGATCGCGATCACGGCGACGACGAGCACGACGACGGCCACGGGAACGTTGATCCAGAAAGCCCAGCGCCAACTCAGGTGGTCGGTGAGGAATCCGCCGAGCAGCGGACCGATGACCGTGGTGACACCGAACACGGCTCCAAGGGCCCCCTGGTACTTGCCGCGTTCGCGCAGCGGGATGACCTCGCCGATCACGGCAGTCGCGGTGACCATGATGGCCCCGCCGCCAATGCCCTGAAGGGCGCGCGCAGCCACCAGTACTTCGAAAGAGCCGGCAAGGCCGCACACCACTGACCCAGCCATGAAGAACAGCACGGCCGCGATGAAGACGGTCTTGCGGCCGATCAGGTCGCCGAGCTTGCCGACGATCGCCGTCACGATGGTCGAGGCCAGCAGATAGCTGGTCACCACCCACGCCTGGTGGCCTGCGCCGCCAAGGTCTGCCACCACGGTGGGCAACGCGGTCGCCACGATCGTCTGGTCCAGCGCGGCCAGCAGCATCCCCAGTAGCACGGCCGTGAAGATCAGGTTGCGTTTCGGCGCCGCCACCTCGGCGTCAGCGTGCTGCGGTGGATGTGGTGGACCGGTCGTCGTCGCCGTCATGCGTTTCGTACTCGCTCAAGGTCGCCGGGCATTCGGTCTCGTATAACCGTTCTACGGGTCGACTACGCCTCCGCGGGCCCGACACCCGGGCGACCGTTCAACCTGCCAGCCAACCCACAGCTCCCGTTTGACCCCGTCGCCCCCGGGTAAGCCCGTTCCCATGGAGTCAACCCACTTCACCGACATCACCCTCGTCGTCGACGGCACCGAGCGAAACGCACGCGTCGACAACCGCGTCACCCTGCTGGACCTGTTGCGCGAACACCTCGGTGTCATCGCCCCCAAGAAGGGCTGCGACCACGGCCAGTGCGGGTCCTGCACCGTGCTGCTCGACGGTCGCCGCGCCACCACCTGTCTGGCCTTCGCGGTCGCGCACGACGGCGCCGAGATCGTGACCGCTGCGGGCCTCGGCGACGGCGACGCCCCGCATCCCGTCGCCAAGGCGTTCCTCGACCACGACGGCTTCCAGTGCGGCTACTGCACCCCCGGCCAGATCTGCTCGGCCGTCGGCATGCTCGACGAGGTGAAGGCCGGCGCCCCCAGCCACGTCACTGACGACCTCGAGCGGTCACCCAACCTCGACGACGGCGAGATCCGCGAACGCATGAGCGGCAACCTCTGCCGTTGCGCGGCCTACCCCAACATCCTGGCCGCCATCACCGAATCGATCGGCTCCTCGCGCCCGCAGCAGGCCACGCGATGATTCCCTTCACCTACCACCGCGCCGCCAACGTCCTAGACGCCGTGACCGCCGTGGCGAACCGCCCCGACGCCGTCTACCTCGCCGGCGGCACCAACCTGGTCGACCACATGAAGCTCGGCGTCGTCGAACCCCGCCTCGTCGTCGACGTCGGCCACCTGCCCCTCACCGACGTCGAACGACTTCCTGGCGGCGCGCTGCGGATCGGCGCCGAGGTCCGCAACAGCGACCTCGCCGCCCATCCGGTCGTCCGCTCCACCTACCCCGTCCTCGCCCGCGCACTGCTGTCGGGCGCGTCGGGCCAGCTGCGCAACCTCGCCACCACCGCGGGCAACCTGATGCAACGCACCCGCTGCGTCTACTTCCAGGACGTCACCACCCCGTGCAACAAACGCACCCCCGGCGAGGGATGCTCGGCCATCGGCGGGTACACCCGCTACCACGCCATCCTCGGCGCCTCCGAGCACTGCGTCGCCGTCCATCCGTCCGACATGGCCGTCGCCATGGCCGCCTTGGACGCCGACGTCGTCTACCTCGATCGCGTCGGCGAACACCGCATGCCGATGGCCGACTTTCACCGGCTGCCCGGCGACCAGCCCGACCGGGACACCAACCTGCCGCCCGGCGCGCTGATCACCGCCGTCGAGATCCCCCAGCCACCCGAGCACGCCCGCTCCACCTACCGCAAGGTCCGCGACCGCGCCTCCTACGCCTTCGCACTCACCTCCGTCGCCGCAGAACTCGTCATCGACGACGGCACCGTCACCTCGGCCCGCATCGCGCTCGGCGGCGTCGCCCACGAGCCCTGGCGCGCGCACCTCGCCGAGGACGCGCTGATGGGCCAGCCCGCCACCGAGGGCACCTTCCGCCGGGCCGCCGATGCCGAACTCGACCAGGCGGAACCGTTGGCTGGCAACGAGTTCAAGGTCGAACTCACCAGGCGCGCCGTCGTCGCCACGCTGATCAGCCTCGCGGAAGGACACCAGTGATGACGACCCTGCAGCCCCGCGCCATCGGGACCCGACTCACCCGCCTCGACGGGCCCGCCAAGGTCACCGGCACCGCTCCCTACGCCTTCGAGAACCATGTCGACGCGCCGCTCTACCTGCACCCGATCCAGGCCACCATCGCGAACGGCCGGATCACCGCCATGGACACCTCCGGCGCCGAAGCCCTCGACGACGTCGTCGCCGTCATCACCGTCTTCGACGCACCCGCGCTGGCCGACACGTCCGACGGCGACCTCGCCGTCCTGCAGGACGACAAGGTGCACTACCGGGGCCAGCTCATCGGCGCGGTGATCGCCGAGAGCTCCGAAACCGCCCGCCATGCAGCGGGTCTCGTCCACGTCGACTACGACGCCGCGCCCCACGACACCGCGATCCGTGCCGACCACGCCGGCCTCTACGCCCCCGAACAGGTGAACCCCGACTACGAGACCGATACCTCCGACGGCGACGTCGACGCCGCCCTTCGTGACGCAGCCGTCACCGTCGACCAGACCTACACCACGCCGCACGAACACAACAACCCGATGGAACCCCATGCCACCATTGCCATTTGGGATCCCGACGAGCCTCGGCTGACGCTGTATGACTCCACGCAGGGCGTGCACGTCGTGCGCCAGACGATCGCGAAGACGTTCGGGCTCGACGAGGAGCAGGTCCGCGTCGTCGCCAAGAACGTCGGCGGTGGCTTCGGATCGAAGGGTGCGCCGCACTCGCACGACGTCCTGGCCGTCATGGCGGCACGACGCGTTCCCGGCCGCCCGGTGAAGTTCGCGCTCACCCGCCAGCAGATGTTCGCCATCGTCGGCTATCGCACCCCGACGATCTCGCACATCCGGCTCGGCGCCGAGCGCGACGGCACGCTGACCGCCATCAGCCACGAGGTCGTCGAGCAGACCGCCACCGTCAAGGAGTTCGCCGAGCAGACCGCCGTCCCGACGCGCATGCTGTACGCCGCGGCCACCCGCAGGACGTCGCACCGATTGGCCAAACTCGATGTCGCCGTGCCCTTCTGGATGCGCGCCCCTGGCGAGTGTCCTGGCGTATTCGCGCTCGAGGTCGCGATGGACGAGCTGGCGGTCGGCTGCGGCATCGACCCGATCGAGCTGCGCCTCCGCAACGAACCCGACGTCGATCCCGAGACCGGCAATCCGTGGTCGGACCGTCGCCTCGTCGAATGCCTGCAGACCGGCGCCGAGCGGTTCGGCTGGGCCGACCGCGACCCTGCACCAGGCGCTCGGCACGACGGCGAATGGCACGTCGGGACGGGCGTCGCTTCGGCGGTGTACCCGGCGATGGCCATGCCCGGCAACGCCGCCCGCATCGAGCACGTCGCACCCGGACGCTTCGCGGTGCAGATCGGCGCCGTCGACATCGGCACCGGCACGTGGACCGCCTTGGCGCAGATCGCCGCCGACATGCTCGGCTGCGACGTCGACGCCGTCGACCTGCAAATCGGCGACACCGACCTGCCGCCCGCCTCGGTCGAGGGCGGCTCCTCGGGCATCAGCTCCTGGGGAGGCGCCATTCACGCTGCGGTGCAAGCCTTCCGGCGGGAGCACGGCGAGGATCCCGCGGTGGGTGCTGCCACCCTCGCCGAGGCACCCGAGAACGACGCCGAGGAGAAATACGGGATGTACTCGTTCGGCGCCCACTTCGTCGAAGCCCGGGTGAACCGCTACACCGGCGAGGTTCGGCTGTCCCGCATGCTCGGCGTGTTCTCCGTGGGACGTGTCATCAACCCGGCGACGCTGCGATCACAGTTGATCGGGGGCATGACGATGGGGCTGTCGATGGCGCTGCACGAGGAGAGCGTCCGTGACCACCGCTTCGGCCACGTCGTGACGCAGGACTTCGCCAGCTACCACATCAGCAGCCATGCCGACATTCCGGACATCGAAGCCATCTGGCTCGACGGCGTCGACCAGCACTCCAACCCGATGGGCTCCCGCGGCGCCGGCGAGATCGGCATCGTCGGTTCCGCCGCCGCCGTGGTCAATGCGGTCTACCACGCCACCGGCGTGCGGGTCCGCGATCTGCCCGTCACGTGCGACAAGCTGCTCGGTGCTTGATGAGTCCGTCACGGCCACCGTTCGAGGAAGCCGACCAGAACCTCTGCCATCTCACCGATGGCATCGCGTCTGATCACTTCGTACCCATGGGTGCTCAGCGTCGGCAGGCACAACAGGCCGGCCCGCGGCGCTAGTGCGCTGGCCTTGGAGTGGGAGGCGTCCGACTCGAAAGCGCCGAGCACCGCCGCCTGGGGCGACAATCCACGCTCGGCGGCGACGGCCATCAACGCGTCGGCGACGGTCTTGTCGTACACGCACTCGGCGTCGCTGTACGCGACGATCGGCCCACCCCCGCAGGTGGTCTGGTACTCGTCCTCCGTCGGCCCGACCTCAAGGGCGATCGTGAGATCGCCAGGCAGGCAACGGCTTGCATAGGAGCCGCCGACGCCACCGATCTCTTCGTTGACGGTGAACACGAAGTAGACGTCTCCTGCGAGCGGGTCGGCGCGACCGGAGAGTCGTCGGGCGGCGTGCAGTAGCGCGGTGACCGCCGCCCGGTCATCCATGAAGTAGCAGCCGAGGTAGTCACCGAACTCGATCAGCGTGCGCTTGGAGTGGTGGACGCATACCCGGGTACCGGGATGGATGCCCGCCGCAGTCAGCTCCTCCGACGTACGGCCGGTGAAGACGTAGACGTGGTGCCAGTCCATCGCCTTGTCACCCTGCTCCGGCTTGGTCTCCCAAATCCGTTGGCTCTCCCGGGTCGTATGCTCGGATCCGAGAGTGAGTACACCGCACAGGGTTTCGTCGTCGCCAAGGATGGAGACGGGACCCAGCCCGAAGTTGCCCGGATACATCGTGCCCAGCTGCGTCACGTACAAAGTCCCGTCCTGCTCGACGCGCTTGACGATCATCGACAGTTCGTCCATGTGCGCCATCAGCCGTACTGCCGGTGCGTCACCGCCGCGTAGGAGACCGACGAGGTTGCCTGCTGGATCCACCGACACTTCGTCGACCAAGGGCTCGAGCTCGCGTCGGCACACGTCGCGAACGGCGTCCTCCTGACCGCACGGGCCGTAGGTGGTCAGAAGTTCCCGCAACAGACCGTGAGCCTCGTCGGCCATGGCGTTCCTCTCGTCGATGGGCGCAGAACGTGAGGTTTCCCGGTCCACCGTCGATTGAACCGACGCTGCTCGTCATTCCCGCCCATCTTCATGGCCAGTTCTGCACCACGGCGCCGTCCCTTCGCAGCAGAACACTGCGGTAGCCCAGGCGCGAGGCGTTCGTTACCGCCTCCGCGAACACCTGCCGTGCTTCGACTTCGGTCTTCTTCACGATGGCGGTGTCCTCATCGACCACGACGTCCCACACGGACTCGGCACTCGTCATCTCAGCAGATTACGGAGGTTTGACGCCTGGCGGCCGGGGTACCAGTGCGCCATCCGACCAGGAGGTGCTCGATGACTGATCCGCAGTCAGAGAAGGCCGAGTCCGACGTCGAGGAGGATCCGGCCGTGGCCGGTTCACGAGCCGGCAGCCACGGAGACGGAAAGTACGTGGGGCGCAAATCCTCCGACGACGACTTCGACGCCGGTGAGACGGGTGCCGAACGTCGCAGCCAGGACGGATGACCTGCGTCCAGCGGTCCGGAGTTCGGTCCACGCCGGCGTTTCATCGTCGTCGGCGTGGGTATTTCAGAGTGCGGTCGACAAATGACGGAGGAGCTCGAACGTGACGGTACGACGGTTGGTTCTGTTGGTGGGTGCGGTGCTTCTGGTTGCCGGAGTGATCGGGCTGTTGGTGCCCGTGTCCATTTCGGGCAGCGACGGTGCGAGCATCGGCTGTGGAAATGCGGTGGCGGCCGACACGTCCCAGGCCCAAGCCGCCAATGACAAGAACGTGGTGGCGGAGATCCCGATCGTCAATCAGATCGTGCAGCACAGGGATTACGTGAGCGATTGCCAATCTGCGATCTCGAGTCGGCGAACCTGGACCATCCCGCTGACGATCGTCGGCGCGGTCGTCGTCGCTGCGTCCTTCCTGGTCCGTGGATCCAGAGTCGGTGCCAACACCGTTTGACGGCAGCGCGCACAGCCGCGCCCTCGAGGACTAGATGCGCATCCGGTGACGAACAACCCAGATGAGTCCTACGGTTGAGGTCATGACAGAAGAGTCACCGGCGGTTTACCCCGCCCATCCGCCGGAAGCGATGCTGCGTGCCATCAACCCGATCCTGGGATTGCTGCTGCGCACCCCGGTCACGGGTTCCGCGCTCAAGGCCTTCTTGGTGTTGAAGTTCAAGGGACGCAAATCCGGGCGGCAGTTCGTACTTACGTTGAGCGCCCATCAGCTCGACGGCGATCTGTACGTGCTTACCGGCACGACGTGGCGGCTGAACTTCCGCGGCGGCGCGACCGCCGAGGTCGTGCACGACGGCAAGACGACGACGATGCGCGGCGAACTCATCGAAGACGTAGCGACCGTCGCCGATCTGTCCAAGCGCATTGCCGAGTCCTACGGCGTGAAGGGCGCACAGCGCGTGATGGGGTTGAAGTTCCGCGATCCACGCATTCCCACGCTCGAGGAGTTCACCGAGGCGGTCGAGGCGAACCACCTCGCCGCAATTCGGTTGACGCCAAGCTAGTACAAGCTAGTAGTAGTCACCATCTCGGCCTCCGCCTCATACTTGCTCGGGAGGACGACGTGGAGCCATGGACCGCCAGACTCGCCAATGCGTTTGAGGCCGTTCGACACGCCGCGAGTCAGCTCGGCCGGGGCAAGAAGATCAAGCCGACACCATTCGACGAGAAGAACCGAGGAGCGCCGTTCAACGCCTCAGGCGTCGCGCAGGTGGGCCCACACCGATTCGTCTTCATCGACAACCACGATCCGTCATCGCTCTTCGAACTCGTCCTCGATGACGACGACGCCGAAGCCGAGCGCATTGCGCGACGTCCACTGGCCGGCGTCGCGGACGGACAGCTGCGCGACCCCGAAGGCCTCGCCCGCATCGACCTGAACGGCGAGATCCTTCTCGTCGTCGCATCGTCGCTCTGCGCCGCCGGCACCACTCGGTCCGACGGATTGGTGCGGTCGCGTTACGCCCCTCACGGTGCGCTGCACGCGGAACCGATGGACGGATTCCGGGCCTGGCTGCTGGATCACGAACCTTCGCTGGCGAAGGCCGCCGAACGCGAACCGGATGCTGACGGGCTGAACATCGAAGGGCTGGTGTGGGATCCGCACAAAGGTGCGCTTCTGTTCGGCCTCCGTGGGCCGGCAGATCCCGGAGAACTCGCCCTGATCCGCGTTCCCGTCGACGTGGCCGCCGCGTCGTGGACTACGTCGTCGCTCGGCGCACCATCCATCGTCCGGGTCCGGGTCTCAAAGTCGACTGCGAGACAAGGAATCCGTGACCTCTCCTACGACGAGGACACCGGGGACTACCTGATTCTGCTCGGGCGCTCGACCAGCAGGAGCGACGCGCCGTTTCAACTCAGTACCTGGAACGGCAGCAACGACAAGGTCCGGCTGCTGGACATCGCCTTCCATCGATCGATGAAACCCGAAGGCGTCACCACGTTTTGGAGCGGCGACGAGAAGAAGATCCTCGTCATCGACGATGCCGGTGGCTACGCAGTGGTCGACTATCCCGAGAGGGTTCAGTAGAAGTAGAGGTCGGACCCGGGCAGTTCCTGGTGGACTCGCGCCCTGCCACTCGGTGTGAGGTCGAGCCCGAACTTCGCCATCTCTGTCGTCCGCGCGCTGACCAGGTTGAAGTAGCCGGTGTACGCGAAGCGGCCCGGCGGGTTGGCGACATCCGTGATGGGAACGGGTACGGGCGCGATCGTGAACTCCTCGGCATGTTCGCCGTTGCTGGGTGCACACGTGTAGAGGTACTCGTGCCCCTGCGGCGTGACCTGTGTCCCACTCGCATGAAGATTGCGGTTGAAGGCCTTGTTGGTCAACGACTTTCCGACCCCGAGGTCGTTGAGGACCCACAGGTCGGTCGGGTCGTTGTCGTCGCGCAGCGGTTGGTGGTAGACCTCGAAGTTCGCCGGGGCGGGGATGCCCGGCGGGATCGACTCGGTATTGCTGGCGTGCAGACAGGCACTGGTGTCGTGTTTGAGGATGTAGACCGGTTTGGCGGCGCTCGGGAGACCCGCAGAAAGGTATCCGGCCGATTCCGCCAGCCGTAGTTGTTGCCGCACCGAATCGATCTTCGCCACGGCATCGGGCACGCCGAAACCCGTGAGCAGTGCCTGCATTTGGTCGATCAACGGTTTCAGGACCGTCTGCTGGTGCTCGGGGCTGAAAAGCGTGTCCCGATAGGCCCGGATCTGGTCGAACAATCGTTGACGACGGGTGTCGTCGTTGCGCACCAGCTGGGCGATCAGCCCGTCGCGGCCCAGCTTGAACGGCCGGTCGGGCTGCAATGTTTGGTCGATGCCCCACGGGATCAGCTTGAACTTGACGTTGCCCACGCCAGGGACCGCGACGGCCGCCACGTCGTTGTAGACGTAGGTGTTGTTGGTGTTGTCGGCGTAGCCGTCCCAATGCTTGAGGAAGAATTCCATCGCATAGACCTTGAGGTACTGCTCCATGTCGAGCACCTGGTCGGCGCCGGCCAGTCCGTTCGCCTTGACATGACCGATCGCGAATTTCAGGTCGGCCTTGTCGTCGAACGTGGAGAGGTCCTCGACGCCGATGAATCGCACCCTCTCGTCGAGGAAGTCATCATGATGTTCGAGTTCGTAGAGGTTGCCCTTCATGTTGCCGTTGAAGTTTCGCTCGATGTAGCGCTTCATCACCGGCTCGGCATTGACGTAGATGCCCGGGCTGTTGACGCTAAGGCCGCCCTGGCCGATCGGGGTTCCGTTGACGAACACCCTGGCGTAGTTGCATCGCGAATGGGGCAGCCCGGCCATGCCCAGCAATCGGTAGCCGAGCGTCTGTTTGACGTAGGACTCGTCCTGAATGGAGTTGTTGAGCGTCACGTACCGCGACCCGATCAGGGCTTCGACGCCGGGGACGTTGGCCCCGTTGAACTTGCCGAAGTCGACGTGCAGGCACGGCTTGTTGCTGTCTATCGAGCCGCAGAATGACTTCTTCTTGATGCCGACGTCCGCGAACGTGGCCGTCGCGGGAAACTTCGTTCCGGATATCTCGACCGAGGTCGCGTGGCGCCATTTGTACCTCGCACCTTCGGTCCATTCGAAGTTGCACCGACCGCCTTGAGGCTCCTCGTTGCGCACCAAATCCCACTCGGCCTGCGGCATCGTGATCTTGACCGTGACCACGTTGTCGAGCGCATAGAAGGAGTCGAGTTTTTGTTGCTGCTGGGCGCTCATGGCGATTTCCCCTCAAGCCATGGTTCGTGGCCTGTCTACAGGGTGCGCCGGGTGCCGCCGATCAGCGCGCGTATTGCACTACTCGTCTCGCGAAACGTCTGTAAGGGATTCTGGCGTTTGTGACGTCGCTGATGGGTGAGGCGCGACGAGAGTGAATCGGATCCAGACCGCGCGGGCTCGAGTCCGTCGCCATGTGTGCACCCTAGCTGCCCGAGGGAGTGGCGCGCACACACCAGCCCAGGCATGGATGCATCTGTGAATCGCCTGCCTGAAAAGGTGTGAATCTCCTGGTAACTGTGTGATGCCGTTCACATTTCGAGCCGATTGTATGCAGTATTCATTTGCCACCGACGTGATCTAACTGTCCGACTCCCGAGTCGACGTCCACCGCTCACCCTGCTGGACGACACGAACGAGGACAAGGACAGGTCGATCCCGTGAGACCGGCACACCGTTAGAACGAAGGGATACCGTTCGATGAAATACC
>JAOPVF010000220.1 GCA_025963195.1 Mycobacterium sp.
CCGGCGTTCGTCGCCACGCTGCACGGCGTCCGCCGCAGAGCCGGCATCGCCCAGATCCTTCGGCTCCAGCTGGTGGCACCCGTGGCACCGCTCATGGGCGCACTGTGGATCCGCATCCACGGGATCACGCTGTGGCTGCGACGCGTACCCGTGGTTCCTCGAACGGCAGTGGCCGAGAAGGAGAGGGTCGAGCAACTGTGACCATCCATACCAGTGGAAATGCGACGTCGGCAACGGATTCCGATCGCTGGCCGACGTTGGCACAGGTGCCGCGCGGACCGTTCAGTGCGGCAGCAGGAGAGCTTGCCCACGGGTTCCTGCGCCGAGCGGCCGCCCGCCTCCCGATCAGGCTGCAGTATCCCGATGGGTCGGTGATCGGCGCGGCGGATCCGACACTGCCGACCATGGTGGTGCACCGACCGCACGCGTTGGCCCGCCGGGTAGGGCGATGCGGCCTGATCGGTTTCGGCGAGTCCTATATGGCCGGCGAGTGGCACTCCAACGACCTGGCAGGCTTGCTCACTGCCTTCGGCACGTCGGTCGCCGATCTGATTCCACCTGCACTGCAACGGCTTCGCCCGCTCGCGGTGGTCCGCCACCCGCACACCATGCACAACAGTCTCACCCAGGCGCGGACCAACGTCGCCGTGCACTAAGTCCTCTCCAACTACCTGTTCGCGCAATTCCTCGACGAGACCATTACCTACTCCAGCGCCCTGTTCGACACCTCGCAGCCCACCTGGTCCGACCTCGCGGACGGGCAGCGCCGCAAGGTGGACCGGCTGCTCGACTCGGCGCGCGTCGGCCCCGGCAGTCGGGTTCTCGAAATCGGTACCGGCTGGGGCGATCTCTGCATCCGGGCCGCGCGCCGCGGCGCCGAGGTGCACTCGATCACGCTGTCCGCCGAGCAGCAGCGGCTGGCCCAGCGGCGAGTGGCCGAAGCTGGGTTGTCCGACCGCGTGCGGATCGAACTCAAGGACTATCGCGAGGTCGACGGCAGCTACGATGCGGTGGTCTCGGTGGAGATGATCGAGGCAGTCGGATACCCGTTCTGGTCCACCTACTTTCAAGCGCTCGACCGGCTGGTCACCCCTGGCGGTCGCGTCGCGATCCAGGCCATCACCATGCCGCACGACCGGATGCTGGCATCCCGCAACACCTACACGTGGATTCAGAAGTACATCTTCCCGGGTGGCCTGATTCCGTCGGTGCAGGCGCTGGTCGGGGTCACCGAGCGTCAAACCAGGTTGCGCACCGTCAGGATGGTGTCCCTGCGTACGCATTATGCCGAGACGTTGCGGTTGTGGCGCGACCGATTCACCGATCATCGAGAGACGGTGTCGGCGTGGGGCTTCGACGAGACGTTCTGCCGGATGTGGGAGCTCTACCTGGCCTATTCCGAGGCGGGGTTCCGCTCGGGATACCTCGACGTCTACCAGTGGACGTTCGCACCGACGGGAGCAGGCGCGTGAGGTTCTTCGTCGTTTCCGCTGCGGCACTGGCGATCCTGATCCTGACCTACGGGATCTCGTTCCTAGTGGGCCGCCGCATCGGGCGCTACAACGTCGTCGACGTCACCTGGGGTACGGGCTTCGTGGTCGTTGCGGCGCTGGCCGCCGCACTCGGTGATGGAGACCCGTTCCGCCGCGCGCTGTTACTCGGATTGGTTGCGGTGTGGGGGCTGCGGCTGGCTTGGCACATGGTGAAGAAGTCCGCAGGCAAGGGCGAGGATCCGCGTTACCGGCGGCTGCTGCGGGACGACTTCTCCGCCGTCACCGTGCTCCGCAAGATCTTCCTGCTCCAGGCCGTCCTCGCGTGGTTCATCTCGCTGCCACTGCAGCTGTCCGCCGTGCTCGGCCCGACGCCCGCGGCGTTGCGGCCCGTGCTGATCGCCGGGGTGGTGGCGTGGCTGGTTGGCGTGGTGTTCGAGGCCGTCGGCGACCGGCAGTTACGCGCATTCAAGGCCGACCCCGCCAACAAGGGCGCCATCATGGACCGTGGTCTGTGGGCGTGGACGCGTCATCCCAACTACTTCGGCGACGCCGCCGTGTGGTGGGGGCTGTGGATGGTGACCATCACCGGGTTGCCGTCACTGTCGACGGTGTTGTCGCCGGTGGCGATGACGTACTTCCTGGTCTACGCCACCGGCGCGCGGCTGACCGAACGGATCATGGCCGACCGCCAGGGGTTTCGTGAATACCGCTCGCGCGCTTCATTTTTCGTACCGTTGCCGCCGAGATCGCGATAATTGTGACTTTGCTTCGATGTGCCAGTAGGCTTTCCGGCGTGACGGCCGACCTCGACGCATTGCTGCGCCGGGTGGCACAACGGGACGTCGAAGCGTTCGCCGCCTTCTACGACGACACCCGCGCCAGGGTGTTCGGGCTGGTCACTCGCGTGCTCCGCGATCCTGGCTACAGCGAGGAAACCACGCAGGAGGTCTACCTGCAGGTTTGGCACAATGCTGCGGCCTACAACCCGTCGGCGGGTTCACCGTTGGCCTGGCTGCTGACCTTGGCGCATCGCCGCGCGGTCGACCGGGTGCGCTCGGAGCAGGCCAGCACCCAACGTGAATCGCGATACGGCGCCGCGAACGTCGAGATCGCCGCCGATCGCGTCGCCGAGGCCGTCATCTCACGCGACGAACGACGCCAGGTGACCGAGTGCCTCGGCTCACTGACCGATCCTCAACGTGAATGCATCCAGCTGGCGTACTACGAAGGCCTGACCTATGTCCAAGTGTCGGAGCGCTTGTCGGCAAACCTCGCGACCATAAAGTCACGGATGCGCGACGCCATCCGCGGACTGCGCAACTGTCTGGGGGCCTCGTGACGGAGCCAACCCACCCCGACCTCATGGCATTGGCGACGCCCTACGCACTGCACGCCGTCTCACCAGCCGAACTCGACGACATCGACCGCCAGCTGGCCGCCGCACCCGCCGAGGTGGCCGTCGCCTTCGCCGACGAGGTGCGCGCCGTCCGCGAGACCATGGCGGTGCTGTCCGCGGCCACCGCGATCGAACCGCCCGCCCACGTCCGCGACCGTCTACTCGCCGCGATCGAGCAGCCGCCCCTGCGTGCGGTGCCGTCGACGACACCTCCGCGGGACGCCCGGCCGGTCCGCTGGCGCACCGTCGTGCTGGCGGCGGCAGCCGCGGTGGTCATCGGCGTGGGAGCGCTCGGAGTCGGATTGTCGCTGCGGCCCGCGGCCACGACGTCGACGACGGAGCAGATCTTCGCCGCGCCCGACGTCCGGACCGTATCGGGGGCCATCCCGACCGGTGGCACCGCGACGGTTGTGTTCTCGCGCGAGCGCAACGCCGCCGTGCTGGTGATGAACAACGTGGCGCCGCCGCAACCGGGAACCGTGTATCAGATGTGGCTGGTCGGGAACGACGGCGCGCACTCGGCGGGCACCATGGACGCGAAGGCGGTCGCGCCGTCGACCACCGCGGTGCTGCCTGATCTGGGCGGCTCGAACGCCCTGGCCTTCACCGTGGAGCCCGGAACCGGGTCGACGCAGCCGACCACCCCGGTGTTCGCTCAACTGCCGCTGGTCTGACCGGGGACCCCAGCCAGTGTGGCCGTGGCGGCCTCCTCGATGACGTCGCCGACCTCGTGGCGCCGCTCCCAGGCCCGTCGCTGACGCATGGCACCGTTGCCCTCGGCGGTGATGCGCGTCAGCTCCTCGCGGACCATGTCGTCGTCGCCAAGCGCCTTGAGGGCCGGCTCGACCCTGTCGACCAGGCTGGAGAGCAGTCGCGCGGCGGGCAGCGGCGCATGGGTATCCGCCAGGTCGATGGTCCGGCCGTCCAAACCGTCGCGGGCCGCCTTCCAGTACGCGGCCTTTAGCGCGTGCGACGTCAGGGGCCGCACGGGCGCACCGGTTTGCTCGTCGTCGAGTGCCGTCATCACGGTCGCCCTCACCAGCGTGGCGAGCAATACCGTCTCGGCGACCGTGGCCGGGACGTCGGCCACGCGCACCTCGATGGTCGGGAAGTTGGCCGACGGGCGCACGTCCCAATAGACCATGCCGTCATCCAACATGGCGCCGGCGTCCTGCATCATCGCGACCAGAGCGTCGTAGTCGTCGACCGAATCGAAGTGGGGCGGCGGGCCCGCGCTGGGCCACAGCGCCCACAGCACCTTGCGCCAGCTCGCGTAGCCGGTGTCGGTGCTGCGGTAGATGGCCGAGTTGGCCGTCAGCGCGAGCAATGACGGCAGCCACGGCCGCAACCGGTTGCTCACGCGCACCGCCAACTCCCGCGTGGGCACCGCGACGTGCACGTGGCAGCCGCAGATGCCCTGCTCGTGGGCGATCATGCCGAACTTCTCGGCGATCTCGCGATAGCGCGGCGTGTCGGTGATCGGAAAGCTGTGCGGGACCGTCGGGGGCACCCCCACGGCCAGGAGACGCGCGCCCGCCGCTTCGGCTGCCTCCGACGCGATGCGGCGCAGTCGGCTCATCTCGCCTCGCAGTGCCTCACTCGACGCCATCACGTCCGACGTCGTCTCGACCTGACAACTGGTCAATTCCAGTTGCAGGTCGACGCCCTTGGCCTTGGCTCGCTCGGCGACCGCACGGTTCAGCGGGACGGGTTCGCCGCTGCCGGGGTCGACGAGCAGGAACTCTTCCTCGA
>JAOPVF010000222.1 GCA_025963195.1 Mycobacterium sp.
CTGTAGACAACCCCTTTCGGATTCCCGGTGGTGCCGCTGGTGTAACACATGGCGGCCGCGGAGGTTTCGTCGAGGACGGGCCAGTCGAACTTCGGGGATTGACCGGACAGCAACTCGTCGTAGCGCAGCACCGTCTTGCCGGAGGCGGTCAGTGGCGCGAGATCGCCTTCGCCGACGGCGATCACGGTATGCACCGTGTCGAGTAGCGGCAGCACCGGGGCGAGCTGGGCGGTCAACGACAGATCGGCGATGATCACCGTGTCCTCGGCCTCGTTGGCGATGTAGGCGATCTGCTCGGGCGAGAGCCGGATGTTGAGCGTGTGCAGCACCGCTCCCATCGACGGCGCGGCCAAATAGGCGGCAAGGTGTTCGGCGTTGTTCCACATGAACGTGGCTACCCGCTCGTCGCCGGTGATGCCGAGCCCACGCAGCGCGTTGGCCAGCCGGCCCACCTGCTCACCGAGTTCGCGGTAGGTGATCGTGCGGTAGCGACCGTCGCCCATCGCGGTGGTGACGGTGCGGTCGCCGTTCACGCGACAGGCGTGGCGCAGGATCGTGGTGACGGTCAACGGGACGTCCTGCATCGTGCTGCGCATGTCGATTCGCCTCTGCTTCGCGTTTTGCTGTCGTTGGCCGCGATGCTAGTGCGGCGCGATGGTGATATCGGGGATTCCGACAGAGCCGCAGCCGATGCAACGAATGGGTGGCCTGCGGCGATGTAGTGGGTGAAGCGGTCCATGACAGATAAGGGGGCGCAACGTGCGTCCAGCAAGGATTTTCGCCACTTTCGCCACTCTCGCCACTTCGTTTGCAGCGGTCTGCGCCGTCGTCGTCGCGCCTGCAGGAATCGCCAGCGCCGAACAGAGCGCCCAGGAGACCATCGGCCTCCTCGAAGCCGAGGGTTACCAGGTCAACGTCGACCGCGTCGGCAGCGGAACGATCGACCAGTGCGTCGTCACCAGCGTGCGCAATCCGCAGACCCAGTACAAGACCATCCGCGTCTACCGAGGCAGGGACAAAGAGGGCAATCGCGACTACGACTACGTCCAGGTCGTGTCGAGCAGATCCATCTCCGTGTCCCTGGACTGCAGCCGCTGACCCGCCGGGGGCGAGCGAAGCGACGGGGGATGTTCCTGGGAAGCGAACGCGTACACCTGGCGCTGCAAGTAGTGGATGATTGACGGGGAACACGACAGGAAGGCGCGATCATGCGTACGAGATTGGCATGGGCCGCAGCGATCGCTGGCGTGTGTGGGGCCATCGCCGCACCGGCCGGACTCGCCTCGGCGGAGACTGCGCAGGAGACGATCAATCGACTTCAGTCCCAGGGCTACACGGTCACCATCGACAAGATCGGCACCGCACCGATCGACCAGTGCACGGTCACCAGCGTGCGCAACCCGCAGAACGTCACGCAACTGGTGCCGTACATCGGCCCGGGACGCGGCAATGACCGCACCATCCTGGTCCCGCAGACCGTCAGTCAGACGATTTCGGTGTCGCTGAACTGCTCACGCTGAGCAGGTCGGAGTAGCCGATCCGCTGGTAGAACCACTGCCGCACGCGGTCGCCGACGCGGAAGACGTCCTCGGCGCCGTCGTCGGACGGGTCGACGTAGATCCTGAACGGGCGCTTGCCCTTCGGTAGATCGACTACCCGTCCGATCTGGCGAGCCACCTCACCGGCGTCCGCATCCTCGGGTGCCATCTCGGCGAGCTTGCGACTGACGTCGTCCATCAGCCCGCCGTAGCGCTGCTCGTACTCGGCGGCCACCCCATCGTCGGCCGCCTGGCCTGCGTGGGCGAAGTGATTGGTGCCCGAGGTGAACGAACCCGGAATCACGATGGTGGTCTCGATGCCGAACCTGGTGAGCTCGGCCGCGTAGCTGACCGCGAGGGCGTCCTCGGCAGCCTTCGCGGCGAAGTACGGGCCGAGGTAGGGCGGCGTGCCGCCCCGCGAGCTCGATGAGCCGACCCAGACCAGCAGTCCGTCGCCCCGTTGCCGCATGTGCGGCAGCGCGGCGCGGTTGACCCGTTGTGTGGAAAGCACATTCGTGTCGTACACCTCGGCCACCTGCTCCGGGGTGAACGCCTCCGTGGGCCCGAGAACCATGTGGCCGGCGTTGTGGATCAGCACGTCGATCCGGCCTACCTCGGTCAACACCGAGGCGACCGCCTGATCGACAGACGCCTGGTCGGAAACGTCCATCTCGACGGGCCGCAACGCGACCCCGTGCTCGTCGGCGTACGCACGCGCATCGGCAGCGGACCGTCGGTTGCGTCCGGCTACGTCCCGCATGCCCGCGTACACAACGTGTTTCGCGTCGGCGAGGGTGCGAACCGTGAGCGCGCCGAAGCCGCTCGAGGCACCGGTGACGAGAATGACCTTGGACTCGGACATCAGATGACCCCTCCGTTGACGTAGACGATCTGGCCGTTGACCCAGCGGGCGGGTCCTGCGAGGAAGGCGACCGCTTCTGCGATGTCCTTGGGCTCCCCGAGGCGTTCGAGCGGCGACATCTTCCTCAGTACGTCGACCACTTCGTCGGGCTTGCCGTCGAGGAACAGCGGCGTGGCGGTGGGCCCTGGCGCGACGGCGTTGACGGTGACGTCGCGGCCGCGCATCTCCTTCGCCAGGATCAGCGTCATCGCGTCGACGGCACCCTTGGTGGCGGCATAGGCCGAGTAATTGGGCAGCGCGATCTTCACGATCGAGGTGGAGAAGTTGATGATCGCCCCGCCTGCGCGCACCCGACGGGCGGCCTGCTGGCTGACGACGAACGTGCCCCTGACGTTGGTGCGGTGCATGCGGTCGAAGTCGTCGAGCTTGAACTCGGCCAACGGCGACAGCAGCATGATGCCCGCGGTGTTGACCACGACGTCGACTCCACCGAACTCGGACTCGACCTGGTCGAACAGCGCTGCGATCGCGTCCTCGTCGCCGACGTCGGCACCGACCACCAGTGCCCGGCCGCCGGCCGCTGTGACCTGATCGGCGGTCTCCTGGGCACGGTCCCGGTTGCCCGAGTAGTGCACGGCCACCGCCATGCCCTGCTCGGCCAGCCGAACGGCGACGGCGCGGCCGATGCCGCCGGAAGCACCGGTGACGATGGCGACTCGATTGGTCATGTCTGCCTCCTCAGAATACGTGTACGCTCCGTACATATAACCATTAAGTGGATGATTCGTCCATATATTCCCTGCAGACTTTTCAGGAGGTACCGACGGATGGCTGGCGTCGATGACCGTCCCCGCCGCGGCAGGGGCCGCCGCCCCGCCGACGAGGTTCGCGCCGAGATCCTCGAGGCGGCCGGTGCGCTCCTGTTCGACGAGGGCATGGCCTCGTTCACCATCGACAAGGTGGCGGCCCGGTCAGGGGCCAGCAAGATGACCATCTACAAGTGGTGGCCATCCAAGGGCGCGCTGGCGCTCGACGGCTACTTCCAGCGGGTCGAGCAGCAGCTCCAGTTCCCCGATTCGGGCGACGTCGAGACCGACCTGCGCGCTCAGTTGCACGCCTTCCTCGCCGTGATCGAGGACAGCCCTGCCGGTTCGGTGATCGCCGAACTGATCGGCCAGTCCCAGTCCGATCCGGACCTGAAAGCCGCTTTTCTCCAACGCTATTCGGCGCCGCGTCGCGCCTTGGCCGTCGCCACGATGGAGACGGCCAAGCAACGCGGACAGCTGCGCGCCGATCTAGATCCCGAGACGGTGGTCGATCAGCTGTGGGGCGCCTGCTATCACCGGCTGCTGATTCCGGACCAGCCCCTGACGCCAGCGTTCGTAGACGCCCTGGTGGACAACCTCTTCGGTGGCATCACACCCCACTGATCAGCGACTCGAGCAGTCCAGCGACACAGTGATGGAGCGGTGCACGACGACCTCGATGAAGTCTTCTCTGCCCCTGCGCCGGTTCACCCGGACCAACCGCGTCTGCTCCTGCGGATTGCGCACGCTGGTCACCTCGCAGTCCGAAAGTGGTGCACTACCAATGCGATCGACCCGTACGTCGAATCCCTGCGACTCCAACAGACCGATCGTCGCGATGGCGGAGCTCGATTCCGCCGACGCCGTTCCCGTTGGCACGAGCAGTATTCCGATGGCCGCCGCGGCGATGGCGACCAAGGTCAATAGGGTTGCACGCATCGCGCGCCTCCGTTCACGTTCGGGGCGTTGCGATGTCGCGTCGTCGCCCCGCTCTGGCTAGGCCGGTTGGCCGTCACTCACATAGACGAGACAGGCAGACGAAAGGTTCACGAGGACTACACAGAGAAGGACCCGGCCGGGAGGGGTTCCGGCCGGGCCCTTCGATATCACGCCCTATGCCGGCGCAGGGATCTTCTCCTGCGCAGGCTCTTCGGCGCGGGGATCATCATCGTCCAGCATGGTCAACTCGTCGAACGGAACGCGACCGCTCAGCACTGCGTTGACCCTGTCGTGGTCGATGGTCTTGGTCCACGAGCCGACCAACACCGTGGCGACGGCGTTGCCGGAGAAGTTGGTCACCGCCCGTGCCTCTGACATGAACCGGTCGATGCCGACGATGAGGCCGACGCCGTCCAGCAGATCGGGTCGGTGGGCCTGCAATCCACCGGCGAGGGTGGCCAGCCCGGCGCCACTGACGCCAGCCGCACCCTTCGATGCCACGATCATGAACACCAGCAGCGAGATCTGCTCGCCGACGGCCAGCGGCTTGCCCATGGCGTCGGCGACGAACAGCGACGCCATCGTCAGGTAGATCGCCGTGCCGTCGAGGTTGAACGAGTAGCCCGTCGGGACGACCACGCCCACCGTCGTCTTCTCGACGCCAAGGTGCTCCATCTTCGCGATCAACCGGGGCAGCGCCGACTCGGAGGACGAAGTGGCGAAGATCAGCAGGTACTCACGGGCCAGGTATCGGACCAGCTTGAAGATGGACACTCCGGCCGCCACCCGCATCAGGACACCCAGCACACCGAACACGAACACGATGCAGGTGATGTAGAAGCCAAGCATCAGGGTCAGCAGTTCGGTGACCGCACTCCAGCCGGTCTGGCCCACCACGTTGGCGATGGCGCCGAAGGCACCGATCGGGGCCAGCCACAGAATCATGACCAGCACCTTGAAGACCAGCTTCTGCAGGTGTTCGATGCCACGAAGGATCGGCTCACGCGAGTTTCCGAGGCCCTGGACGGCGAAGCCGACGAGGAGTGCGACGAACAGTGCCTGCAGCACGTTGCCCTCGGTCAGCGACGAGAAGAGGGAGGTCGGAATGATGTGCGTGACGAAGTCCATCAGTCCGCCGGCCTCGTGGGCCTGCTCGGCGAGCTGACCGCCCTTGGACGCCGCCGACGCGGACAGGTTGAGGCCGGTGCCGGGGCTCAGCAGGTTTCCGACCACCAGACCGATCGCCAGCGCGACCGTGGACATCACGAGGAAGTAGAAGAACGCCAACCCACCGACCTTGCCGACGGTGGCGGCGGCGCGCACCTTGCCGATCCCGAGCACGATGGTGCAGAAGATGACGGGGACGATCATCATCTTGATCAGGCTGACGAACATGGTGCCCAAGATCGCGACGCTCTTGCCGACTCCTGGGGCGAGCAGTCCGACCACCACGCCTGCGACGACGGCGACGATGACGGCGATGTAAAGCCAATGCGTTCGGTCGCGCCGCGCGGGCGGCGCTGCGGTGTCGTGTGGGGTGGTCATCGTGGGTGCCCTCCAGTTCGGTGCAGTTCGTACCGCAAATGTGTTCTGCAAGGATGGTGTTCCCACGAGTGACCCAGGTCACGCTTTAGTTCATTACGTTCACGTTTAACGACGGTGCGGAGGTGTGATGCCGAGCTGGAAGGCACCGTGGCCGCGCTCGTTGGCGGGCCAGGCGATCGCCCTTCAGCTCGTCGTGATCGCGGTGGTGGTGCTGGCTGGCAGTGCGCTGGCGCTGTTCGACGCCCGCCAAGACGGCGAAGCGACCGCCCGCCAGCAGGTGGTCAGCATCGCGACCGCGTTGGCCGATGCGCCGTCGACCGCGTCGGCCATCGAATCTGGAACGGCCACCCGCGTTCTGCAGCCGATGACCGAGGCGGTGCGGACCAACACCAACATCGCGTTCATCACGATCATGGCCCCGGACGGCACCCGATTCACCCACACCGATCCCCGCCAGATCGGCGGCCATTACCTCGGCACCATCGAACCCGCGCTGCGCGGAGAGACGTTCACCGAGATCTACACCGGCACGCTGGGGGCATCGGTCCGGGCGATCGCCCCGGTTCGCGACGCATCGGGTCGGATCGTGGGGCTGGTGTCGGCGGGCATCACGCTGCAGACGCTGGCTCAGCGCTGGCGCGACCAGGTGCCGATGATCGCGGTCGTCAGCGTCTGCGCCCTGCTGGTCTCGCTGGTCGGCGTGTGGGCGATCCGCCGACGGCTGCTGCGGCAGACCCACGGGCTGCGCCCAGACGAGCTACGGGTGATGTACGAACACCACGATGCGATCCTGCACTCGGTCTCCGAGGGGCTGATCGTGCTCGACCATGGCCGCATCGCGCTCGTCAACGACGAGGCCCGCCGGCTGCTGGCCCTGCCCTCGGGCAAGGTCGACGAGTCGGACCTGCCGGAGTTCCTGCGCACCTACGACCCCGGCGTGCGCGACGAGGTGCACGTCACCGATGATCGGGTGCTCGTCGTCAACCGCTCCCGTGTCGGCGATTCCCCTCACTCCGAGGTCGTCACGGTTCGCGACCGCACCGAATTGCAGGGCGCCCTCGGCGAACTCAGCTCGCTGCAGGTGTTGACCGATTCGCTGCGCTCGCAGGCTCACGAGGCCGCCAACAAGCTGCACACCGTGATCACGATGGTCGAGATGGACAGATCAGAGGACGCCGTGAAGTTCGCGACAGAGGAATTGGCGCTGTCCCAACGCCTGGTGGACCGGTTGTCCGACGACGTCGCCGAACCCGCGCTGGTGGCGCTGCTGCTCGGCAAGACCGCGCAGGCCGACGAGCGCGGCATCGCGTTGACCATCACCGAGGACACTCATCTGGCCTCCGACACCGAGCAGGTGGCGCTGACGCCGCAGGAGATGGTCACGGTACTGGGCAATCTGGTGGACAACGCCATGGATGCATGTGACCGCGACGATCCATGGGTGGAGGTGACCGTGAGCCAGGACGACGAGGAACTGTTGATCCGGGTGGCCGACAGTGGCACCGGTATGGACTCCGAGACGTTCCAGAGGTCCATGCAGCGGGGCTATTCCACGAAGTCGGTGAACGACGGCCAACAGCATGGGCTGGGCCTGGCGTTGGTGGCGCAGGTGGTCAAACGGCACGATGGCACGCTGACCGCCGACGTCACCTACGGTTCCGTGGTCACCGTGACGGTGCCGGGAGCGCCGCGGTGACCCCGAACATCTCGGTCCTGATCGTCGAGGACGACCCGCTGATCGCCGAGGCCCACCGTACGTATGTGGAACGCCTGAACGGTTTCTCGGCCTCCGCGGTCGCGCACACCGCTCGCGCCGCCATGCAGGTGGCATCGGAGGCGGCCGCCGCTGGGACGCCGATCGAGTTGGTATTGCTCGACATCGGGCTGCCCGACGCCAGCGGGATCAGCTTGGCGTCGGCGCTGACCGGGTTGCGGCCAGCGCCCGACATCATCGCGATCACCTCGGAGCGCGATCTGGAGATGGTGCGCGCGGCAGTGGCGCACGGCGCGCTGGCGTATCTGCTGAAGCCGTTCACGTTCGCGGCGTTCCAGGATCGGCTTGAGCGCTATCGGCGGTTCCGGGTGGCACTGCCCGCAGGCGTCGACGCAGCGAGCCAGGCGGAGGTCGATCGCGCACTCTCCGAATTGCGTTCCGCTGGCGACAAATCCGTCGCCCCCAAAGGCGCGGCACCGCAGACCAACGACGACATCGCCCGAGTGGTCCGCGACAACCCCGACGGCGTGACGGCCGACGAGGTGGCCAAGCAGGTGGGGGTGTCCCGGGTGACGGCGTGGCGCTACCTGGAGCGACTAGCCGACGACGGCACCGTCAACCGGAGGACCGACTACGGCAAGGCCGGCCGACCCAAGACCCGTTACCAGTGGCGCTGAGCCTCAACGAAAAGGGGTGGCTGCGCGGTCGAATCGCGCAGCCACCCCTTCCGTGCTGCTAGTGCCTAACCCCGATTGAACAAATTGCCGATGCCATTCAGCACGCCGTAACCGGCATTGCCAACCTGAGTCAGCGCGTTGTTGCCTGCCGTGCCCACCTGCGTCAGCGCGTTGGTGCCCGCGGTGCCCAGCTGGATTTGGCCGTTCTGGAGCGCGGTGCCCGTCTGCGAGATCGCGTTGGTACCCGCGGTGCCCAACTGCACCTGAGCGTTCGACAGGGCGGTGCCGAGATTCACAAGGAAGTTGGTTCCGGCGTCCCCGACGGATGACGACGCCGCCGCGGACCTGGTTGTGGCCGACGCCGACTTGGGTGTGAACTTGTTTCCGTCTTGCGTGACGACGTTCTGTCGGTTGTCGGCCGAAGCCGTCCCCGCCGCCGCGAGTGCCATCCCGGCAGCGATGGCTGCCGCCCCACCCGCGACACCGACTGCAGCAACGACTTTGCGCGCCGCCGACCTTGATTGTGTGGCCATGAGCTCCATCCCTTCAGCAACGAAATTTACGACCGCTATGTAGTTACCGCAGGGGCCTGTGACCAAACCCACATCGGGAAACATTCTTTTGGTCTTTTCTTGCCGCGACGCCGGTCATCGATTTTGCAGGGACTTCCCGAAGAGGGTGGGCGAACCCCGACCGCCGCCGCGCACCGCTTGCTGGTGGATATGCGGGGCAAACCGTGATCGTGAGGTTCGAGACATCTCCGGCACCCCCAGGCTGCACATTCCGACCGCACAGCTACGAATGGTTCCTTTGCGAATTCCGAGAGGTCTGCGTAGATCCACGCCGAATGCCGACCGGACGCTCGTGTACCCCGCAGACATCGAGAGCATCCTGGAGGGGTGTCCGACCGACCGCCCCCGTACGCCGACCGCCGTCGCGCTGGAGCCTTCGGTTCGGCGGCCGATCGCTACGACCGCTACCGCCCGCGCTATCCGCAGTCTCTCGTTGCCGATCTCGTCGCGGGCCCCGAAGCGCGCGTGCTCGACGTCGGAGCGGGGACCGGTATCGCGTCAGCGCAGCTGATGGAGGCGGGCGCCGAAGTACTCGCCGTAGAGCCCGATCCGCGCATGGCAGCACTTGCCGCGGGCAAGGGCGTCCGCGTGGAGCAGGCGACGTTCGAGGATTGGCGGCCTGCGGGCAGGACGTTCGATCTCGTCGTGTTCGCGCAGTCGTTCCATTGGATGCAACCAGAACGGGCGCTGACGAAGGTCGCGTCGATCCTGAGGCCGGGCGGTCGTCTGGCCCTGCTGTCGAACCGCATCATCCCCACGTCGCCGAGCAGGCAGGACTTCGACGAGGTCTACGCGGGGCATCTCGACGTGTCCGAGCGGCGCGTGGTCGATGCCGTCCACGACGAAGGGCTGACCGCGATGGTCGAAAGTTGCGGCTTCACCGTCGAGCGGCGCCACGTCACCGAGACGGTGCGCTACTCCACCGACGACTGGGTGAACCGGGTGTTCACCTTCTCCAACGTGCTCACGCTCGAGGCACCAGCGCAGGCCGAGCTGCGCTTTCGGATGGAGAAGCGCATTGGTGCCACAGGAGTCGACGCACGAAAGGACAGTGTCGCGGTCGTCTGCACTCCGGCTTAGACGCCCGCGGGCTCCAGCTCGCGGAACTCCACGGCGGCAACCGGATTGGGCGAAACCAGAGACGCGAAAAGCGTCGGCGCAGGCGCGGGCACCGAGTAGGCGGTGACGCCACCGAAGCAGTCGGCGACGTAGAGCCGGTCGATGCCGACTGCGACGCACGACGGCCGGACGCCCACCGTGATGGTGTCGACGACGGTCAGCGTCTCGGTGCTCAGCACCACGACGTGGTCGTAGTCGACGACGTACGCGCGGGTGCCGTCGACGGACAACGCCAGTTGGGTTGGGGCACTTGCGACCGGCACGCTGGCCACGATCCGGTTCGCGACCAGGTCGATGGCGTGCACGACGCCGCGGTCGTTGATGTCGGAGGTCAGCACGTAGGCAGTGCTGTCAAGGCCGATCTCCATGCCGCGGATGGCGTCGCCCACCTCCAGCGAGCGGTTCACCCGACCCGTCTCGAGGTCGACGACGATCAGCCGGCTGCTGCGCGCGTCCGACACCGCCGCGTAGAGACGACGGCCGGAGGCGTCGACGCGCAGTGCGTCGACGTTGGCGTCGTCGCCCTTGGCGAGGTAGATGGTGCCGACGCGGTCCGCGGTGGTGTCGATCACGGAGACGTCGATACCGCCGTCTCCGGTGCGACCTGCGTAGACGCGCTTGCCGTCCGGGCTGGCAGCAATCGCGGTGACGTTGAAGGAAAGGGGGTAGGACGCGATCACGGTGCTGGTCCGGATGTCGATCACGGCGACGGCGTCGTAGTTGGCCGATGCCACGCCGACGTGGGCGCGGTCGTTCGCGACGACGACGGCGGACGGCTCGCGGGCGGGGACGCCACCGGTGACGGCAAGGCTCTCCGCGTCGAGCATGACGATGTTGTGGTCGCCGTAATTGGTGACCACCAGGGTGTCGCCGTCAACCGACATGTCGGCGATCGGGCCCCGTCCAACAGTCGTTGCACCCAACAGGGCGGCGTTCGCGTTCTCCACCGTGACGCTGATTGCGCGCGCGAATGTACTAGCCATGTTCTGGGCACCTCCGCCGGCTGCCATTTGCGCCGGCACTAGATTCGAATGTGGTCAACGCCCGATGGGGCGCGGTCTGGTTCGAGTGTAGCGACGGAAAATCGGCTACGAGGACGTCGCGGACGCGGTTTTGACGCCTGTCCCGCAAACCTCTCAGGCAGTGCTTAAGAAACTCTTCGTTATGCGACCGTTATCTTCGGCCAGCAACGGCTTAACACCGCCCTACCAGGATCTTTCAGAGTTCGGCAAGCGCTACGAGTTGTCCGTGGAGGCTGTCATCGAGAACCCGCCCTTACCTTTCGAATTAAAAGTGAGGGGTAGATCACAAGGCGACACGACAGCAAACTTCCGGCTTATTGCGCCGAGGCTGACGGTAGTGACTCCTGTGGCAGTTGCGGTCGATCTCGGATTGTCGGCCGATTGCCGCGACTTAGCCGTTCCTTCCGAATTCACCTGGTGTTGGCATGTCCGAGACGGGCAATGCCCCCAGTGGCTTCGCTCCTGCCCGCCGGATCCGAACCCGAGCGCGCACCAGACTCGCGACCCTGGCGAGTGACGCCAGACGTCTGCGCCACGATGCACGCGGGACCATCGGCGGGAGGGGCGGCATGGGCAAGGTTCGTTCCACCGGCAAGGGCGGTGCGAGCGAGCTCTCCTCCGAGTAGACCTCGCCGCAGGAGTGGCAGTGCACCTCATAGCGCACCATGTCGACTTCGCTCTCGACGAAGGTGTAGTCCGCGACCGCAACACAGTGCGGACAGCGCGCCGAACCGCGCTCTACGACAACGCTCATGGGACCAAACCCTCTTCTCGTCACCGGCGTCAGGATTCAGCCCGCCACACCTTCGATACCCGCTGCGGGTACCCAGTCGCTCCCGTGGCAAATCACTCTCTTCGGGCCGCGAACTCAATGGTGGAGCCGGGACCGGCATGCAAACGTGGATCGAGGTATCCCGAGACCTGATCGGCGCCGAATCGAAATCAGGCACCATCGGACACAACTGGGCCACAGAAACTCCACAGCAATCCGTGTTTACGCGGCCCGCATTTGCCAGCCGAGGGGCACTGGTGCGACGCTTTTGGGCACTTTGGCGTGATGAGGGAGTTACGCTAGCCGGGAATGGCGTGGTCCGGGGGCGGCGCCAGCTCGTGTGGAGAGGATGGGTTGGCGGCCCGTGTCTGGACAATCGCCGCGGTGGCAGGCAACCGCTCGCCTGCTTCGGCGGACCGGCTTCGGTGCAACGGGTCCGCAGATCGACGCGGTCTCCAACCAGGATTGGTCGGTCTATCTCGATAACGTTCTGGCCCTCGACGCCGACCGCGATCCCGGCGCAGTTGCGACGCCGCGCCCCACCCCGGTGACTCCGGCAACGCCAGGCAGCGGCACCCGCGCCTCGGATCTGGAGGCGATCACCCTCGAGCTGGCCCAGCAGATGAAGGACATGACCGGGTGGTGGGTGCGACGGATGGTGGCCGTCAACGAGCCGATCCACGAGAAGCTAACCCTGTTGTGGCACAACCACTTTGCCACATCAGCACAGAAGGTTCCCGTCGCCGAGTGGATGGGAATGCAAAACCAGAAGTTGCGCACGCTCAAACTGGGCGACTTCCGCACCCTGGCCCTCACGATGCTGACCGATGCCGCGATGCTGTATTGGCTCGACGGCGCGAGCAATAGCGTGAGGAAGGCCAACGAGAATCTCTCGCGGGAGTTCATGGAGCTCTTCGCACTCGGCCATGCGAACGGCTACACCGAGGTCGACGTGCGGGAGGGCGCGCGGGCCCTCACCGGGTGGGGCATCGGATACGGCGGTCGAACGGCGATGGCGTACAGCCAGTTCGACTCGAACTCGAAGACGATCTTGGGCGCCACTGGCAACTTCGATCACATCGGTTTCTGCGACGTCGTGCTGAGCCAGCCCCAGTCCGCTGCATTCGTTGCTGGAAAGCTGTGGCGGCAACTGGCCTCCGACCAAGAAGCGTCGCCTGCGGCGCTGAACCGCTTCGTCGTGGCATACGGCCCACGACGGGACCTCAAGGCACTGACGAAGGCGATCCTGCTGGACCCCGAGTTCACCGCGAGCACCGGCTCGATGGTGACCGCCCCAATCGAGTGGATGGTCGGCGTGCTGCGAGCGCTCAAGGTGCCCCTCGATCAGGCGTGGCTTCTCGACGCGATCCTCGTTGCTCTGACCGTCATGCGGCAGCGTCCGTTCTATCCGCCCGACGTCAACGGTTGGCCCCATGGGCAGGCGTGGCTATCGACGACGAGTACCACGGCGCGGGTGTGGGCGGCCGAGAAGTTCTCCTCGATGGGTGACCTGTCGACCGTCGAGGACGCCGCTACGGGTGACCGCATCGACGCCACCGGCTACCTGATCGGCGTCGGTGCGTGGACCGATCGCACCGTCACCGCACTCAAGGATCTCGTCGACGACCCGAAACGGCTCGTCGCGGCCGCCGTCAACAGCCCCGAATACCTGACGGCGTAAGAGGATTCGACCAGTGCCAGAAATCAACCGTCGCAAATTCCTGATCGCCGGTGCCGGCGTCGGGGCGGCGGGATTGCTGACCGGAGTCGTCGGGACGACGTTGCCCGAGATGCTCGATGCCGCCCGCGACCGGCCACTGCCCGTCGGCACGGGCATCCTGGTCATCGTCACGCTCTATGGCGGCAACGACGGCATCAACACCGTCATCCCATACACGAACAACGCCTACCACGAGGCTCGGCCCGACCTGGCCTATGCACCCGAGGAGGTCTTGCCGCTCGACGGTGAATTCGCGCTGAACCCGGCCTTCGCGGGACTGTCCGGGTTGTGGAGGTCCCGTCGGCTGGCCATCGTGCGTGGAGTGGGTTACCCGAATCCCGATCGCAGTCACTTCCGTTCGATGGACATCTGGCAGACCGCCTCTCCGAAGGACCCGGTGCCAACCGGCTGGATCGGCCGCTGGCTGGACGCGGGGGGCGACGACCCACTGCGCGCCGTCAACATCGGCGCCGTGCTACCGCTCTTGGGGGTCGGCGAAAAGCAGTTGGCCTCGGCACTTTCCGACACCATCCCGCGCATCCCGGACGGTATTGCGGACACTCTCGAGGCGTTGAGCCAGGACGATCCTCGAGACACCCCGGCGATGGGCGCGGTGCGCAGGACCTATCGCGCAAGCAAGATCACGGAACCCGAATTCGGCAGGGTGGTCAAGGGAATCGACCCGACCGCGGCATCGCAGAGCGCTGACGCGGATTCCTTGGAGTCTCAGCTCGATCTGGTGGCCCGATGCGTGAAGGCTGCGGTGCCGACCCGCGTGTACATGGTGTCGCTGGGCGGCTTCGACACCCACGCCGACGAACGTGGGACCCAAGAGGACCTGCTCAAGAAGGTCGACCAGGCCCTCACGCCGTTCCTGCGAGACATGCGCACGAATTCGTTCGGCAAGAAACTCGTCGTGATGGTGTATTCGGAGTTCGGTCGCCGCGTCGCCGCCAACGCTTCCCAAGGCACCGACCATGGTTCGGCAGGTCCCGTGTTCCTTGCGGGTGCGCCGGTGAAGGGCGGCTTCTACGGTGACGAGCCGAGCCTGACCGACCTGAACGACGGTGATCTGAAGGTCACCACCGACTTTCGCGACATCTACCACGAACTGTTGACCAAGGCCCTCGACTCCGATCCCGTGCCGTCGATCGGGCCGGGCCGACGCAACATCGGTTTCCTCTGACCTCCGAGGCGAGCGACACCGATTCGGGGCTGACCTCACGCACGGCCCACCGTGGCCGCTCAAGCCTTTCCACGAACAACCCTGGGTATGGGAGCATCGGCGCATGAGTTCCCAGGAGGACCCCGAGGCCCGGATCCGGGATCTGGAACGTTCCCTCTCCGACGTTGCCGGCGCATCCGAACTCGGGGCCAGCTCGTCCGAACTGGGGACCAGCACGTCGGAATTGGGAGCGGGGCAGTACGGCAGCTATGGCACCCCGCCACCTCCTCCACCGCAGGGATACTCGCCGTCCGCGTACCCGCCGCCACCGGGGTACTCCGCCGGGCCGTATTCCGCCCCGTACTCCACCCCGTATCCGGCGACACCACGGTCGACGGGTGGCTTCTCCTGGTGGTGGTTGGTCGTCGCGACGATCCTGGTCGGTGGCGTGGCGGTCGGGGCGGGCGTCGCCGTATTCGGCACGCACGTGTTCTCCAGCGGGACCTCGATCGCCAGCAGCCCCCACGACCGCCCCAACATCTCCGGTGGCGGTGGCATCCTCACCAACATCCCCACCCCACCCAGCGTGGCGATTCCTCAGGAGCCGAGCCCCATCGCGCCGGGCGGCGTCGTCACCATTGGTGGCATCAGCGCGAACAAGACGATCGCCTGCAACGAAGGCAGCATCAACATCAGCGGCATGGAGAACAAGATCGTGATCACCGGACATTGCCTGAGCGTCAACGTGTCCGGTATCGAGAACGTCGTCACCGTGGACAGCTCCGACTCCATCACCGCGTCCGGCTTCGACAACAAGATCACGTTCAAGACGGGCACCCCGGAGATCAACAACTCCGGAGCAGACAACGTCATCGAACAAGGCTGACCGAACTCCCACCAAGTTCACAGGCCGAGCCCCTACACTCTCGCACCCATACGGAAGGTGCGCCGATGCAACCGAACCCACTCGACCCGGTGGCCGGGGAACGGCTCTCACACGCCGACAAGCTGTTCACCTCCGACCTGTCGATCAACGAGTTCGCCCTCCTGCACGGCGCGGGATTCGAACCCATCGACCTCGTCATGGGGGTGTCCGTCTATCACGTCGGATACCAGTTCAGCGGAATCAGACAGCAGTCGGAGCTGCCCACTCTCACCGAGGCGACGTACCGGGCCCGCTGGAATGCCATGTCGCGCATGCAGGCCGAGGCCGACGCGCTGCACGCCGACGGTGTGGTCGGGGTTCGACTCGAATGGCGGCACCAGGGCGAGGGTGAGCATCTCGAGTTCATCGCCGTTGGCACCGCCGTGCGGTACACGCCCCAGCCCGGTGCCTATCGCCGTCCGGACGGACAAGCCTTCAGCAGCCACCTCTCGGGCCAGGACATGACGACCCTGCTCCGATCGGGGTACAGCCCCGTCGCATTCGTGATGGGCAACTGCGTCTTCCACATCGCCGTGCAGGGGTTCATGCAGACGCTCAAGCAAGCGGGGCGCAACGCCGAGATGCCGCAGTGGACTCAGGGCAACTACGAGGCACGGGAACTGGCGATGTCCCGGATGCAGGCAGAGGCGGAACGGGACGGCGCCAACGGCGTCGTCGGCGTCCAGTTCGAGATCGCCAACTACGCATGGGGTTTGCACACAGTCGAGTTCTACGCGGCGGGAACCGCCGTGCGTCGCACCGGCAGCGGCGACACCATCACGCCGTCGTTCGTGATGCCGATGAGCATGTGATGACGGGGCTCGACTCCGATGAGGTGACCCGCGTCGTCACGACGGCACTGTCCGGGGCGGGCGGAGTTGCTTTGGTGGTCAACGTATTCGCGGGCCTGCCAGGGGTGAGCCACATGCCGGAGCGACGCGGTTTGTTCCGGTCCGAGCCCGAACGCATCCTGATCGGCGATTGGCGCTACGAGGTCACCAGGGACGGCCGTCTGCGTGCCGCACACTTCGTCAACGGCATCGTCATCGCCGAGGAGACACTGGCGGCCGATGTCGTGGGGCCGCACGTCACCCGCGCGTTGGAGCAGGTCGTCACCCGGTACGGTCCGGCGACCATCCCGAGCATCCACGCGGCAATCGAGGCACTCCGGATCAGCTGCGGCGGGGTCTGACTACCCACGATCTCCTGCGGATCTCCACACAACCTCCATGCAACGGCCCCTCGCTGCGCTGCACCATCTACTCATGTTCACAAACAGCAAATTCACAGCGGCGCGAGCCGCACTGTCGATTCCCGTCGCAGCAGCCGCTGTGGCCGTCGGGCTGATGGCCGCCCTGCCTGCAGCCCAGGCGAACGCCGAGTCCGCGAACGTCACGATCGGCCTGCTCGAGGCGCAGGGTTTCGACGTCAAGGTCAACCGCATCGGTAGCGCGCCTCTCGACGAGTGCGTGGTGACCGACGTCTCGAACCCACGCGAGCAGAGGCGATTGGAGCGCTTCGGCGACCGAAATGTCGAGATCGTGTTCCGGCGCACGATTTCGGTCTCGCTGGACTGCTCACGCCGTTAACGGGCGGCGGGTTTGAGTAGCAAACCTCGGGGTACCAGTTCTCGACGGTCGAGACACGAACGTTCGAGGCCGCTGAGCGCAGGGAGGCGCCTGTCATGATCGTTCGCCGAATCGCGCGTTTCGCCGGGGCCGTGACGGTCGCCCTCGGAGCCGTGGGGATGTGCGCGGCGCCGTCCGCGTCCGCTCAACCGTGCCCCGACGTACAGGTGGTGTTCGCCAGGGGTACCGGTGAGCCACCCGGCGTCGGCGGGATAGGACAGGCGTTCGTCGACGCGGTGCGGGCACAGGCCGGCGGCAGGTCGGTCGACGTCTACGCGGTCAACTATCCCGCCAGCAGCGATTTCGCCGATCAGCTCGCCTTCGCCGGAACCGTGGTCGACGGGATTCGCGACGCGGGCACCCACATTCAGTCCATGGCCGCGAACTGCCCTGCCACCAGGATGGTGCTCGGTGGATACTCCCAGGGCGCGGTCGTGGCCGGCTTCGTCACCTCGGCCGAGGTGCCGGCGGGCGTATCTTCCAAGTTCGGCTCGTACGTACCCAAGCCGATGCCGCCCGCGGTGGCTGACCACGTCGCCGCAGTGGCCCTGTTCGGGAAGCCGTCGGCTGTCTTCCTGCGCGATTACGGCGCGCCGCCGATCGTGATCGGCCCCGGGTACGCGGGGAAGACGACCGAGCTGTGTGCGCAAGGTGACACGATCTGTGACGGCACCGTCGGTGGCGGGCCCACCATCGCCCATGCCCTGTACCCGGTGAACGGGATGGTCGACCAGGCTGCCGCATTCACGGCGAGCCGGCTGTAACCGGCGTTGCCGTCGTCGCGGGTGCGCCGTTGCGGCAACCGGGGTCCAGGGCGCACGGTCTGCCATTTCGCGACGCGGCCTTGGCGTTTGGGCAACGATGCAGGGTTTCTGCGACCCCGCTGCGCGCACATTGGGAATTGGTGAGACGATCCAGGAATGAGCGAAGACGCGGGCGCGGCACAGGCGCGGGCACTTCTTCGAGAACTGGGCGAACACGTCGCCGAGATCTCGCACAAACTCGAGGCGGCGGAGTTGCGCGGCTCTCGCACTTCCATCCGCGGCGCCACGCACGATCGCAAGCACCGGTCCACGTTGCGGCGTGAGCTCTACGAGGCGCACCGACTCATCGACGGCCTCCATCGCCGGTATCCCGAAACACTCCCCCGCACGGGCGCGGTACGCGGCAGCCGGGTGCTGTCGGCCAGCTAACTGCGTTCACCCGTTCAGCACGGGATGGCGGTGGCCGTCAACGGCGTGCCCCAAGCCCTGGTCGCCCCTCGCCGCATCGCGTCGGGATCACCGGTGGTGAGAAAGATGCGTGCGGCAGGGCTTTGGGCGTGCCGAGCCTGCGGATGGCGCTCGGCCACGGCAGCGGCCAGGCGCTCGGCCGGGTCGATGAGCAGCGCGTCCGGCAGCGCGGCTGCGAACCACCGGCCGGCGGCCGGGTAGTGGGTGCAGGCCAGCACCAAGGCCTCGACCTTCTTCAGCGGCGCGACGATCCGTGTCAGGTCCGCGAGGAACTGCGGGGAACCGGCGCGACCGGCCTCGATGTGCGCGGACAATGGCTGTGCCACCCGCGACAGCGTCACCCGGCCCGTTCGGGCCAGCCCGCGTCGGTAGTGACCGCCGGCGATGGTGCGCCGCCCGCCCACCACGCCCACTGGTCCGGTGATCTCGTCGGGAACGGAGGCCACGCCGTGGCCGATGATGCCCTCCACCGGAATGGGCGCGGCGCCAAGCCTTCCGACCACCGTGCTGGCCGCGTTGCACGCCAACACCACCTCGGTGGCCCCTCGCTCGGCGAGTGCCGCGACCACGGTGGTGAGGCGGGCCGTCAACTCATCGGTCCCCATCCGGCCGTACGGGGTGACCCCGGTGTCCGCCCAGTACAGCAGCGGCAGACCGGGC
>JAOPVF010000236.1 GCA_025963195.1 Mycobacterium sp.
AAAGAGATCGCTTTCGTTGGCGATTCCTGACATGTAGGTGGTTACGAACGTGCCGCCGTTGGCGACGAACCGCTCGATCGCCTCGGCGACGCCGGGGCGGATCATGTAGAGCATCGGGGCAATGACCAGGCGGTATCGGTCGAGCGGTGCATCGGCCGGGATGACATCCACATTCACTCCCGCCGACCAGAATGGCCGGTAGTGGGAAACGCATGTCTCGGCATAGTCCTTGCCGACATTGTCGGTGATGACGAAATGCGTTGTCCGCCAATTCAGGAACGGGCACAGCACCAGCCACCCGAAGACCACCAGCCAGAGCACTCCGATGACGGCCATTACGACGTTCTTCGCGGTCGCGCCCCAGTCCGTGTGGTTGACCACCGCGGCGCCGAACGCCGCGAGTGCCGTCACCAGAAGCAGGATGAGAACCGGTCCGATCAACCGCTTCCAGTGCGGATGCCGGTGCAGCACAACGCGCTCGTCGGCGGCGAGCACGTTATCCGGGTAACCCACGGTGCGACTCTACCCAGAGTCGGCGTCCCCCAAGGGGCGAAGATGCACGATGTCGCCCGCCGATACGACGACGGTCTCGCCGCCCGTGTCGATGCACAGTCGGCCCTGGTCGTCGACGTACTTGGCGTCGCCGACGATCTCCCGGTCGCCGGGCATCGTGGCACGGACGCGCGCGCCGATGGTGAGGCTGTGCGCGGTGTATTCGGCGATGAGCGTGGCGGCGGCGCCATTGGTGGCCCGCAGGCCGGCGATGCGCCGCTCCAGGCCGTCCAAGAGCGTGACGATGAGGTCGCCGCGTTTGGTGGGGCGCCCGCCAAGCATCGCCAGCGACGTGGCACCGGGATCGGGCAGTTCCTCGGAGCCGTGCGACACGTTGAGTCCGATGCCGATCACGACGACGGGCGCAGGTGCCGCCACCTCGGCGAGGATGCCTGCCAGCTTGCCATGCGCGGGCGGGCGGGCCAGCACGTCGTTGGGCCACTTGAGGCCGGCCTCGACGCCCGTCGGGCCGACGGCGTCGAGCACGGCCAGGCCGGCAATCAGCGGGATCCACCCCCAGGAAGTGGAGGGAATGCCGTCAGTACTCACTCCGACCGACATCGAGATCTGCGCGCCGGGAATCGCCGACCAGGTGCGGCCGTTGCGGCCGCGGCCCGCCGTCTGATGCTCGGCGACGAGCACCGCGCCGTCGACGTCTTCGCCTGCCGCCGCGCGGGCGATCAGGTCCGCGTTGGTGGAACCGGTCTCGGCAACCACGTCGATCCGCTGCCATCGCGAAGGAGCCAGAACGTCGCGAAGTGCCGTCGCATCCAGGGCGGCGCGCCAGTCGTCAGTAGTCATGGTGCTGAGCCTATTGCGATGTGTTTCCGGTCACGAAGGTGCGGTCTGGGCATGAGAGCACCGCCAACGGCGATAGGCTAACCGCATCACGGCGATCTTCGATCGTCACGGAAATCGGAGCGTCACCGAATAATGACGCATCGCCACATTTTGCGGGTAGCTCCGAGTATCGTGTTGCCCTAGGCCTGAACGGGCCGCCTGGCGATGGTTGCTGGCCCGATGCGCCGGGCCCACTCTCAGTAGGCGCCGGAGCCGGTCGCGACGGTGCGAATGGTCTTCACCGCGATCAGGACGTCGTTGGTGATCGACCAGTTCTCGACGTACGACAGATCCAGGCGGACCGAGTCCTCCCACGACAGGTCGGAGCGGCCGCTCACTTGCCACAGCCCGGTGATCCCCGGCAGCACCAGCAGCCTGCGGCGAACCTGGTCGTTGTAGGTGTCCACCTCGCGGCGCAGCGGCGGGCGCGGGCCGACGACGCTCATGTCGCGCCTCAGTACGTTGAAGAACTGGGGCAGCTCGTCGATGCTGTACTTGCGCAGCAGTCGGCCGATGGCGGTGATCCGCGGATCGTCCTTGATCTTGAAGAGCACGCCGCCGACGCTTTCGTTGACGTCGGCCAGTTTCGCGATCTGCTTATCGGCGCCGTCCACCATGGTGCGGAACTTGACCATCTGGAAGGGCGTGCCCTCGAGGCCGATGCGCTCCGAGCGGTAGAACACCGGACCCTTGCTTGTCAGCTTGATGGCGATGGCCGCGGCGATTATCACCGGCAGCGCGCCGAGGAGCACCGACACCGACACGAAGTAGTCGAATGCGAGCTTCTGCACCTTCTTGGTGCCGCTGTACTGCGGCTTCTCCACGTGGATCAGCGGGAGTCCGGCGACCGGGCGCATGGTCAACCGCGGGCCTGCGACGTCCACGACGCCGGGTGTGACGACCAGGTCCACGCCCAGCGTGTGCAGGTCCCACGACAGTTCCCTTACGCCTTCCGGGCCCAGGTGATCGGTGGCAGTCAGCGCGACGGTATCGGCGTTGGTCTTGAGGATCGCGTCGTGGACCTTGCCCTCGTCACCAAGGACCGGCAACGTGCCGACACCGGGGATGTCGATGGTGCCGCCCGAGCTGCGGCCGGTGAGGCAGACGCCGACGACCGAGTATCCGTACCCCCAGCCGCGGGTCAGCGACTGAACCAAGCTGCGGACGGCGCGTGCGTCACCGACGGCGAGCACCGTGACGACACAACGTCCACGACGGCGCTGCCTGGCGAGATAGCTTCGGCAGATGTTGCGGCCGACGACCAGGCCGGCCAGTCCGAGGGGGAAAGCGACGGCGAGATAACCGCGGGCGTATTCCGGCCGGAAGATCATCAGTGCCACCGCGACGACGCCGATGGTGGCGAGTGTCGCGGACACCACGCGGCGATACTCCTCGACACCCGCACCCACGATGCGCGGCGAGCGGGTGCGGTAGGCGGCGAGCAGCGCCAACCAGATCGCGGCCACGATGACCGACAGGATCGAGAAGTAGATCGATGCTGGATCTCGCGCCGTGATCGGCCTGCCCAGCTTGATCATCTGAGCGCAAGCCATGGCGCCGCTGACGACGATGACGTCGGTGAGAACCAAGGCGCGCACGTAGCGCCGCTGCCACCGTGGACCGTCCGAGGGATTGACCGCCCTAAGGGGCGTCCGGGCGGGAGCGAAAACCTGTTCTGCCACCGACACTGATCGCCACACCTCCTGTTTGCTGGCAGCTTGCGCGATTTGGTTTGCCCCCGTGTTCGGTAACACTATGACACTGTTTGCCAGCCGACGCCACACATTCAGGAAATACGCAGGTCACGA
>JAOPVF010000244.1 GCA_025963195.1 Mycobacterium sp.
CGGCTGTGGTTCGGAGAACAGCCACGTGCCGCCTGCCAGCACCGCATCGCCGGGGCCCAGCGGCCACACCTCGTCACGGCGGCGCGGGGCGACCACCGCCTCGATGGTGTTGAGGTCCACCGGTCGAAGGTAGTCAAGCGCCGCCGTCACCGCATGTCCGACCCGGCAACGGAGGGCAACTGCAACTCGGGGGTTGCGCTCGATCGTGCTGATGTGCAATTCTGGAGTTGCAAATCAACCCGACCACGAGAGGCACCCGTGACCACGCTCGAAATCACTCGCAGCATCGACATCAACGCGCCAGCCGAGAAGGTGTGGGCGGCGCTCACCGAGCCCGATTTGATCGCTCAGTGGTTCGGCGACACCTGCGAATTCGACCCGAGACCTGGCGGCGCCGGGTCGTTCGGCTGGACGGCACACGGCACTTTCCGCGTCGTCGTCGAGCACGCAGACCGGCCCAAGACGCTGATCTACCGGTGGGCAAGGGAACAGGACGTCGACCCCGTGCCCGGCAACTCGACCGTCGTGCGGTTCGATCTCACCGAATCCGCGGGCGGCACTCGCCTCACCCTGCTCGAAACCGGATTCGACGAGCTCGCCGACCCGCAGTCCGCGCACGACGACAACACCGGCGGCTGGCTGGCCGAGCTCGGCGAACTCGTGGAGTTCCTGGAATCCCGGTGACTGACGACACCGTGACGATGCCAGGGGTGCTATCGGTGCTTGCCGATGAGACGCGCTGGCGCATCCTGTCCGAGATCGGCGCCGCGGACCTGTCCGCCAGCGCGTTGGCCTGCCGGCTGCCCGTCAGCCGGCAGGCCATCGCCAAGCACCTCGCCGTGCTGGCCGACGCTGGGCTGGTGGAATCCGTCCGAGCCGGGCGTGAGATCCGCTACCGTGCGCTCGGTGCGCGCCTGAGCGCGCTGGCGAATGATCTCGACGCGATCGGCAGACGTTGGGATCGGCGCCTTGAGGTCATCAAGCGCATCGCCGAACAGGCAGATTGAACGCTAATCTCTTCGTCATGACGGACGAACTCGCCGACTTCGCTGGGCGAGCTCCAGACGGGGACGCCGAGCTCCCGCCGGTCGAGTACGCCCTTGCCGGTGGTGCGCCGCAGCGGGTGGGCTGGTTCCGCTTCTTCTTCGCCGACGAGCGGTGGGAGTGGTCACCGCAGGTCGAGCGGATGCACGGCTATGAACCGGGCTCGGTGCGGCCCACCACGGCGTTGGTGTTATCGCACAAACACCCTGACGACTATGGCCAGGTAGCCGCCACCATCGAGGAGATACGGCGGACGGAAGGAGCCTTCAGCACCCGTCACCGGATCGTCGACACCAAGGGCGCGATCCACCACGTCGTCGTGATCGGTCAGCAGATGCGCGACGAGGAAGACGCGGTGGTCGGTTCCGACGGCTACTACGTCGACGTCACGCCGTCGATCACCGAGGCCAGGGAGGAACGCGTCACCGAAGCGGTCGCCGAGATCGCCGAGGCCCGCGCGGGTATCGAGCAGGCCAAGGGCATGCTGATGCTGGTCTACCGGATCACCGCCGACTCGGCGTTCGACCTGCTCAAGTGGCGATCGCAGGAGACCAACGTCAAGCTTCGACTGCTGGCCGAGCAGGTCGTGAAGGACTTCCTCGAGCTCTCCTACGACGAGGTACTGCCCTCACGTGCCGACTACGACCGATTGCTGTTGACCGCGCACCTGCGCCTCTAGTGCGAATCGACTTGCTGGTCAACGTAATTGGTGGGCACGATCGACGGCTCGAAACGGCGTCCAACATGTGGGTTTCGGCGGGCACCGGTGCGGGCACCCATGGCTGACGTTTCCACGAGGAGGTCGGGACATGCCCCAAGCATCGATTAAGAACGAGAAGTTGTACGAGGACCTACGCCGGCAGGGCGACTCCAAGCAGAAGGCGGCCAGGATCTCCAACGCGGCAGCGGCCCGCGGGGCGTCGTCGGTCGGCCGCAAGGGTGGCGAGTCCGGCTCATACGACGACTGGACTGTGACCGATTTGCGCAAGCGCGCCAAGGAGATCGGATTGACGGGCTATTCCGGGCTGACGAAGGCGAAGCTGATCTCCAAGTTGCGGAACTCATGAGCACGTGCCGTTGCCGCAGCACCGTGGGTGCTGGTGATCGTGGCGTTCATGGTTAGCTGGAATCCCGAGGGTAGTCTCATTCAGACAGCACCAGGAGGTCGTGTGGAGAACGAGGTCGAGTTCCGGGTCGGGGCCAAGCTCGAGAACCTTGCCGTGGTGCGGACGTTGATCGCGGCGGTCGGCACCTTCGAAGACCTCGACATGGACGCGGTCGCCGACTTGCGTTTGGCGGTGGACGAAGCCTGCACCCGGTTGATCCGGTCGGCCGTTCCCGGCTCCACGCTCATCGTGGTGGTGCGTCCGCAGGACGACGACGTCGTCATCGACGCGTCCACCACTTGCACGTCATCCGACATCATGGCGCCGGGCAGCTTCAGCTGGCACGTCCTGAGCTCGTTGATGGACGACGTCAAGACGTTCCAGAATGGCGAAGCGCTCCACGAGGGTGCGGTGTTCGGCATCTCCATGACGACGAGACGAGCGAGCTCGCTGCGGTGACGCACTCGCCTTCTCAGGGTTCGTCGTCGCGATCGAACTCTGAATACGCCGACGTCATCGATATGTTCCGCGAATTGCAGGAGCTCGGCGGCGACGCCTCCGACGGCTCAGAGTCCCCCGAGGTCGCCCGCAAGCGCGATGCCATCGTCGAGCGGTGCCTACCCTTGGCAGATCACATCGCCAGGCGGTTCGACGGCCGTGGCGAGCCTCGCGACGATCTGGTGCAGGTCGCCAGGGTCGGCTTGGTGAACGCCGTAATCCGGTTCGACGTGGACGCCGGATCGGACTTCGTGTCGTTCGCGGTGCCGACCATCATGGGTGAGGTCCGCAGGCACTTCCGGGACAACAGCTGGTCGGTCAAGGTGCCGCGTCGGCTCAAGGAGCTGCATCTGCGATTGGGTGCCGCTACGGCGGATCTGTCGCAGCGCCTCGGCCGGGCCCCAACGCCCTCGGAGCTCGCCGAGGAGCTCGAGATGGATCGCGACGAGGTGGTCGAGGGTCTGATCGCCGGGAGCTCCTACAACACGATGTCGATCGACGGCGGTAGCGGAACCGAGGACGCTCCCGCGATCGCCGACACACTTGGCGACGTCGACACCAACCTGGACCGGATCGAGAACCGCGAGGCGTTGCGGCCCCTGCTCGAGGCGCTCCCGGAGCGCGAGCGCACGGTGTTGGTCCTGCGGTTCTTCGAGTCGATGACGCAGACCCAGATTGCCGAGCGGGTGGGAATCTCCCAGATGCACGTGTCCCGGCTGTTGGCCAAGTCGCTGGCGCGGCTACGGGACCAGCTGCAGTAGCGGCGGCCGTGGATCGCCGTGGATGACGGCGAGCGCGGTCTCGATGGTTGGCGCCACCGGCAGCGTGGCGTCCGGATCGCAGATGTCCAGGAGTCGCGTCACCGCCTTGCTCGGCATCATCGCCCAGTCGGCCCCGACCTCGGCGCATTTCACGTTGAGGGTGTGCAGTGCGGAAAAGCCTGCCGTGCCGAAGAATTCGATGTTGGTGAGGTCGAGCAGCAGACGCTTCACCGCGTAGGTGTGCCAGAGTGCGTAATCGACGAAGTCCTGTGCGTTGGCGGCGTCGAGCTCGCCGTGCGCGGAGACGATGAGGATGGACGGGTGCAGCCAGCGCGTCGCGAAATGGGCGCTATGACAGGTGATTACGGAGTCCGGCTTGGCCGGGTGGGGCGTTTCGAACGAGGACACTCTGACTCCATCAGTGGGACGTGGCACGCCAAGAAATCGATGAGCCCTGCGTCTCAAAGCCGTGCGATGACGCTGTCGATCGGCTGTTTGTCCAACCGCTGTAAACGGTACGCCGGTCCGGATACCTTGACACGCTAGCTAAGACGAATCTAATGATTCAGCCCAGCCAGCCGCGCTGCAGGTCCCATGCCGGACCAGGGTCGGGCGCATCGTCGCGTGTGACGGTGGCCTGGATCAGGCCGTAAGGTCGGTCGTCGGCGTGGAATACCTCGTTGTGGTTCTCCAAACCGAACGGGGACAGGTCGTAGACGAAGTGGTGCTTGTTGGGCGCCGACAGCCTGATCTCGGCGATCTGCGGGTAGGTCTCCAGCACGGCCTTGCCCATCTCGTAAAGCGTCTGCTGCAGCGCGCGGGACTGGACGACGGCGAACTGCTTCACCATCTGGGCCTTGACGCCGACATACGTCGCCTCCCAATCCATGTCCCAGTCCGAGCCGGCGCCGTGATACCGCCACTGAGCCACCAACGACGTCGCCATCACGCGATCGTGGGTGGGCTCGAGGATGGTGTACGGGTCGGTCAGGAAGCCGGCGAACTCCGAGCCCGTCGATTTCAGGATCACCAGGTCCTTGAACCCGCCGATTACCCATTCGTCGGTGCCGTCGACGGTGATCGCGGCCGTACGCACCTCCTGGCCCCTGCGTACCCAGGTGTGGTCGTGTTCGGTGCCGTCGACGACAGCGCGTTCCCACGCGTATTCCTCGACCTCGATCCGCGCCCCGAGAACCGGTTCGACGTCGCGGACGAAGTGCCGGGCCAGGGTGAGCGCGTAGTCCTCGATCGACTGCAGCCCCTTCTCCTTGGCGTAGGCGTACGCCGTCTGCTTCTGGGTGTCGGTGGGCAGCACCTCGGATTGGTCGCCCGCCAGGTGGGCCGCGGTGAAATCGCCACGCAGACAGACGGATACGTTCACGTCGTGAATCTCGTGGCGCGGCGCGTCGCGGTAGATCCGCACCAGGCGGTTCTCGGCCTTGCCGTACTGGTTCTTGCCCAGGATGATGCCCGACACGTGTCAGCTCCCTCGGTAGGTCGAATAGGCATACGGCGACAACAGCACCGGAACGTGATGTCTGGCTGCGGCATCCGTGATCTCGAACGCGATGACGATCTCCGGGTAGAACCCGGTGATCCCCTGAGCGGCGAAGTAGGTGGCGGTGTCGAAGCGCAGTCGGTACACCCCGGTGCCAAGGTCGTCGCCGAGGTTCGCGATGCGCCCGTCGTCGTCGGTGACCGCGCTGGCAAGCACCGCGTCGCCGGCGTCGTGCAGTGTCACGGGCACTGCCGTGGCCGGCCGGCCAGACACGGCGTCGAGGACGTGGGTGGAGAGGCTCATGTGCTCGATCTTGCCTCGCCGGGTGGCTCGCTCAGCAGCCGTTGCAGTCGAAGCCGGTTGATCTTGGCCAGTTCGTTGCGCATGACGCGGCGTTCGGTGTCGGGATCGTTGCCGAGTCGGTCGGTGAGGATCGCCAGGAGTTCGTCGGCTGAGCGCCCGCTGGCGCACACCAGGTAGACGTAACCGAACCGCTGCTCGTAGTCCCGGTTGCCTGCGGCCAGCGCGGCGCGGATGTCGTCATCCGCCGTCGTCATGCCGGCCTGCTCCCGGGCCGATGAGGCGTTGTCGACCTTGCCCCCGATGCGGGGATGTCCGTCAAGCGCGGCGTTGATCTCGGCGTCGGGCAACTCGGCGAGCACCCGGTCGGCGCGGTCGAGGAGGGCGTCGACGTCGGCGAACGGTGCTCCGGCCAGGACGCGGCGGGCCCAGATCGGCGACGAGCACACGCCGAACAGCAGGTGCATGCGCTGGCGCTCGGTGCTGCGATTGAAGCCGTCGAGACCGAGCGCGGGGTGAGTGGTCATCGATGCCGACTATGGCAATTCACTGAACCGGCTGAACCGCGCGGCCGCGATGGGGTTGGCGTCGGCGACGAGGTCGCTGAACCGGTAGTTGACGATCTTGGCGATCTCGATCAGCGCGAACGCCTTCTCGGCGGCCAACGAATTGTCCATCCGCGACCACCCGTTCTGCAGCACCCGGTCGAAGCGTTCGGTCTCCTTGGCGCAGATGATCAGAGGGAAGCCGAAGTGTTCCCGGTAAGCCGTGGACAGCTCGACGACGTCGTCGTGGTCGTCCTCGTCGAGGTTGGACAAGGCGACGTGATCGACGGCCAGCGCGTGGCCGGTTTCGTCCTCGGCGCCGAGGTCGGGGAAGGCCCGGATCAACTCCAGCTGCTGCTCGGAGGAGCCGGTCAGGACGGCGTCCTGGAACCCCTCGCGCAGTGCCGTGGTCTCGGCGAACGGGCGCCGTTCGAAGGCGCGCTCGACGGCCCACGGCACGTCCTGTACGACCTTCCCGAACACCTCGGTGAACCGCTCCTTGGTCATCGCGTTGACCTCGTCGAGGGTGATCGACCCACCACCCGCGACCCGGGGACCGCGTGATCCCAGATGGAAGAACACGACGTTGAGCGCGATGGCCGCGATTGCGCCGATGCTGATGCCGCTGCCGAAGAGCAGGTCGATGCCCGACGGAAGTGCCTTGGCCACATCGGGATACGACGTCACCCACAGCGCCAGCCCGATGCTGGTGGTGACGATGATCAGGTTGCGGTGATCGGTGAAGTCGACCTTGCCGAGCGTCTGGATGCCGACGACGGCGACGGTCGCGAACAGGGTCAGCGCCGCGCCGCCGAGGACGGGTTGCGGAACCGAGGAGACGACGGCCGCAACCTTCGGCAGGAAGCCGAGCAGGATCATGATGACGCCCGCGGCGGCCACCACCCAGCGACTCTTGACGCCGGTGAGCCTTACCAGGCCGACGTTCTCCGAGAACGCGGTGTAGGGGAACGAGTTGAAGACGCCGCCGATTGCGGTGGCCAGGCCGTCGGCGCGCAGCACGTTGCCGATGTCGGAGGCCTTGATGCGCTTGCCGACGATCTCGCCGGTGGCCATCGTGCTGCCGGTGGACTCGACGGCGGTGATCAGCAGCACGATGATCATCGTCAGGCAGGCGACGACGTCGAACTTGGGCATGCCGAACACGAACGGCTCGGTGAAGCCGATGGCCGATGCCGCGCCCACCTTCTCGAAGCTCATGTCGCCCAACGCAAATGCGACCGCGCAGCCGATCACCAGCCCCAGCAGGACGGCGATCGTGGCGACGAACCCGCGGAACAAGCGCTGAATCCCGACGATGATCGCGATGGTGCCGACCGCGTATAGCAGCCAGCGAAGGTTCGACGCGTCGATCTCCCCGGTGTGCGGGTTGGTGACCGCGTCGTGGGCGCCGACGGGCACCAGGCACAACCCGATGATGGTGATCAGCGTGCCGGTGACGACGGGCGGGAAGAATCGCAGCAGCTTCACGAAGATCGGGGCGATCACGAACGTGAAGACGCCGGCGACGATCACTGCGCCGTACACGTAGAGCAGGCTCGCGGCGCCGCCGCCGTGTGCGAGGCCGATCGCGATGATGGGGGACACGCCCGTGAACGTCACGCCCTGCAAGAGTGGAAGGCGCACACCGATCTTCCAGAACCCGACGGCCTGGATGATCGAGGCGATGCCGCAGGTGAACAGGTCTGCGGTGATCAGCTTGACGAGTTCCTCGCTCGGCAGGTCGATCGCGCTGGCGATGAGGATGGGGACCAGCACCGCGCCTGCGTAGAACGCCACGACGTGCTGGAAGCCGTATGTCGCCAACTTGGGGATCGGCAGCACCTCGTCGACGGGGTGCACGCGCTTCTTGGGCTTCGTGGCCGTCTCGGCCGATGGGGCGGACATGCCTCCAAGAATCAGGCAGGTTCACACTATTCGCATGTCGGAGGATCAACGGGTCATCGGCGTGCTGCTCGCTGCTGGTGCGGGGACGCGGTACGGCATGCCGAAAGTCCTTGCCGAGCAGGGGGAGTGGCTGCAGCTCGCGGTAGGTGCGCTGGACCGTGGTGGATGTGACGACGTCGTGGTGGTGCTCGGCGCCGCCGTGGTCGACGTGCCATCGCCTGCCCGTGCCGTGGTGGCCGATGACTGGGCCACCGGCATGGGCGCGTCAATACGCGCCGGTCTGGCCGCAGCCGACGGTGCCCGGTACGTGGTGCTGCACCTCGTCGACATTCCCGACGTCGGCGCCGACGTAATCGCACGGGTGCTGGTGGCAGCGCATTCTGCGGCGTCTGGCCTGGCCAGGGCGACGTTCGGGGGGCGCCCCGGCCATCCCGTCGTGGTCGAACACCGCCACGTCGCAGCGCTGGCGGAGACCCTGCACGGCGACGAGGGTGCCCGGCGCTTCCTCGCGGGCCGCGACGACGTCGTTGCGGTCGAATGTGGTGACTTGGCGACTGGTGTGGACGTGGACGAGTGCTAGACCCGTCAGAACGGTGGTTTCGAGACGAACGCCGCGGCGTCGATCTCGGCCTCGTTGCGTCTGCGTTCGTCGTCGATCCTGCGCCGGCGATCCGCGATGCGTGTGGACTTGCGCCGCGGCATGGTCAGCCCGGCGGTGTGTGCCGTGGCGGCGTCGGTGACGGTGACTGGTGCAGTGGGCAGGCACAGGCTGGGGAACAGCAGTCGGCTGCCCGGGTGAGTGGTGTAGCTCTGCCCGGACGGCGAGTCCCAGATGACGGTGCCATCGGGCAATTGTCGGTCACGCCAACCCTGCGGTCCGCCCCAGAAGGTCTTCAATAAATGATGAAACCCGCACAGGCACTTGAGGTTCGATGCGGATGTGGGCCCATGCGGATACGCAATCGTATGGTCGGTGTCGCAGCGATCGGCGGGTACATTGCAGTGCGGGAAGCGACACGTGAGGTCGCGGCTGCGCACGAAGTCGGCCAGTGCCGCGGAGGGGACGTAGCGGGTTTCGGGAGGGGCGTTGCCTGGGTGCACGATCGGCACGACCTTGGCTTGCAGGGCAGCTCGTGCCACGACGGGTCCAGGCAGCAGCGGCCCGCCGATGATCACCCCAGGTGGGGTGGCCAGCGGTTCGCCGGGGTCGGCGTTGCACTCGGCGATCACCTCGGCCAGCGTCATCTCGCGCAGTGGCTTGCTGAACATTGGCGGTGATTCGCCGTCCAGGGATGCGTGGTGAGCGGACGCATCGGCCGCTGCTGTGCCGGCGCAGGCGTCGGTTTGGGCGCGGTCGGGCGCGGTGGGCGGATCGGCTGGGGTCCCACCACCGTCGGGCTGGTCGGGGGAAGCCGCAGCTGGCGGCGCGTGGACCGAGTCGGCGTGCGCCACGACGTGGATGACGACTGTGCTCGGGACGGCGATGCCCCCGAGGCAGTGCTCGCTGCCGCACAGGCAGGCCAATCGGTCCTGCCCGTGCGCCAAGGCGCCCATCGCGTCGGCGCGGCGCTGGTCGCGCGTGCGGGGATCGTTCTCGCACACGGTGGTGGCCAGCATGTCGAGCCGTTGGTCGAGTGCGGTGGCGTCAGTCGAGAACAGGGTGCCCCATAGCGATGCCAGCCCGGAGGCGTCGTCGAGGTAGACATCGACCGCGCGACTGCGGGCCCTCGCCTGGGTGCGGCGCAGTGCGTACGGGTCGTGCTCGGCGATGAGTGCGTCGATGGCCTGGTCGGTCTTGTCCAGCGACATCGGTCCCCATTGCTGGACCATGGCGGCCAGCGCGGCGTCGACGGCACGCAGTGCGTCCCGATCCTTGATCAACCCAGTGCGGTGCGCGATGGTGTTGACTAGGCGGTACGCGATCAGCCCATCGTGGAACAGCGCGGCGACCTTGGGTAGCCGGTCGCGCAGTGCAGTGCCCACCAAGAGCAGGTGTGAGGCAGCTCCGGTCGAGAGTTGTTGGGCAGCACCGATCTCCGCGCATATCGCACCCCAGTTGTCTAGGCACCACTGGTCGCGGTTGGCCGAGCCGCCGGCGGCGTAGAGGGCGTCGAGCATGGCGACCATCCCCGCCAACCGGCGCGCGCAGGCGGCGTTCTCGACCCGTGACCACGCAAGGGTTGCGGTAGCACCGGAAGTGCCGGCGGCCTTGTCGAGAAGATCGAACATGCTTTCGAAATTACCTGCTCGAACTGACCACGACCACCCGCCGAGCCCACGCCTGTGGATGAAAACCAGACTGTGGACAAACGGCGGTCCAATCACCGAAATTGATGCTCCTATTTGTGTCAAGCGGCGTTGAGCCAGTTTCTGTAGGTGTCTGCGA
>JAOPVF010000260.1 GCA_025963195.1 Mycobacterium sp.
CGCGCTGGCGATCACCGGCGCTGCGTGGCAGTGGCAGTCGGCCAAGAACCGGAGCCTGAACAAGGTCGCCGCCCTCGACCCCAACTCGCGCGACATCCTCGACCCCAACGCGCAGTACGGCGACGAGAACTTCCTGATCGTCGGCGTCGACAGCCGCATCGGCCAGAACAGCGACATGGGCGCAGGCGGCACCGAGGACGCCGCGGGCGCGCGCTCCGACACCGTCATGCTGGTGAACATCCCAGCCAACCGCAAACGCGTTGTGGCCGTGTCCTTTCCACGCGATCTGGCCATCACGCCGATCAAGTGCGAGCCATGGAACGCCGAGACGGGCGCGTATGGCCCGCTCTACGACGGGGACACGAAGAGCTACGGCCCCGACCAGATCTACACCGAGACCAAGCTCAACTCCGCCTACTCCTTCGGCGGGCCCAAGTGCCTGGTCAAGGTGATCCAGAAGTTGTCCGGCTTGTCCATCAACCGGTTCATGGCGGTCGACTTCGCCGGCTTCGCCAAGATGGTCGACGCCGTCGGAGGGGTCGAGGTGTGCAGCACGACGCCACTGGAGGACTACGAGCTGGGCACCGTGCTGGCCAACTCCGGGCGCCAGATGATCGACGGCCACACCGCCCTGCAGTACGTGCGCGCACGCCAGGTCACCACCGAGACCAACGGCGACTACGGGCGCATCAAACGCCAGCAGCTGTTTCTGTCGTCACTGCTGCGTTCGCTGATCTCCAAGGACGTGTTCTTCAACCTCAGCAAGCTGAACAACGTCGTCAACATGTTCATCGACGACAGCTACGTCGACAACATCCAGACCAAGGACCTCGTCGATCTCGGTCAGTCGCTCCAGGGCGTGAACGCGGGCCGCATCACCTTCGTGACCGTGCCGACCGGTGTGACCGACTCCGAGGGCAACGAGCCGCCGCGCGATGGGGACATGCGCGCACTGTTCGACGCGATCATCAACGACGACCCGTTGCCCGAGGAGAAGAACGCCGACAACACGCCGGTGCCGCAAACCCCGACCAGCCACCAGCCCGCACCCAGCGCAGCCAACGGCGAGCTGGTCGACGCCGTCACCACGAGCCCCGGCGACATCACCGTCCGCGTATCCAACTCGACCGGCGAGAACGGCTTGGCGACGGTCGCTGCCAAGGAGCTGCAACAGCACGGCTTCAACGTCACCGATCCCGACGACTACCCAGGACCGCTGGCCTCCACGACGGTGTTCTTCTCCGCGGGCAATGAGCAGGCCGCGGCGACCGTCGCGTCGTCGTTCTCCAACCCCACCATCGAGCGGGTGTCCGGCATGGGCACCACGATCCGGGTGGTACTGGGGTCCGACTTCGCCTCGGTTGCGCCGCCGACGCCGAGTGGCTCGCCGATCCAGGTCCACGTGCTCAAGGGCACCAGCAGCGAACCGACCCACCTACCCGAGGACTTGACGGTCACCAACGCCGCCGACACCACCTGCGAGTGATGGCGGACACCGTCATCGTGGCAGGTGGCATTCACCTTTCGTTCACCCTCGACCGCGTGACCGATCGGAGCGCCAGACCGTAGGCTTGGCGCATGCGTACCGCTTACCACGAGCAACTGACCGCTCTGACGGATCAACTCGGCGAGATGTGCGGGCTGGCGGGCGGTGCCATGGAGCACGCCACCCAGGCCCTGCTGCAGGCTGATCTGGCGCTGGCCGAGCAGGTCATCACCGATCACGAGCAGATTGCCACCATGAGTACACGTGCCGAGGAGGCCGCGTTCGTGTTGCTGGCGCTGCAGGCCCCGGTGGCAGGAGACCTGCGTGCGATCGTCAGCTCGATTCAGATCGTCGCCGACGTCGACCGGATGGGCGCGTTGGCACTGCACGTCGCCAAGATCGCCAGGCGCCGACACCCACAGCACGCGCTGCCCGAAGAGGTCAACGGCTACTTCGCCGAAATGGGCAGGGTCGCAGTGGATTTGGGCAACAGCGCACAAGAGGTCCTGGTCACCCGGGATCCGGAGAAGGCTGCAAGGATCCGCGAAGAAGACGACGCGATGGACGACCTGCACCGGCACCTCTTCAACGTGCTGATGGATCGGGAGTGGAAGCACGGTGTGACCGCCGCCGTCGACGTGACGTTGCTGAGCCGCTTCTACGAGCGGTTCGCCGACCACGCCGTCGAGGTGGCCCGGCGGATCATCTTCCAGGTCACGGGCCAGTTCCCCGAGGAAGAAGAGATTCCAACCCCCCGCTAGGGGTCAGGGGCGAAGCACCAACTTGCCCCTGGTGTGCCGCTGCTCAAGCGTCCGGTACGCCTGCTGGACGTCGTCGAGTGCGAACGTGCCGGCGATCGGTACCTCGAGTTGCCCTGCAGCGACCAGTTCGGCCAGTTCAGCGACCATGCCGATGTTGCCGTCGGCGTTGCCTGCGGACTTGACGCCGAATCGTTCCACCGCGGCGAAGTCGATGATGGTGTCCACCCGTTCCGGGGCGATGCCGAGGCCGGTGACGGCGAGTTCGACGTAGCCGCCGCCGAAGAAGTCCAGGAAGGCGTCGATCCGCCCGAGGCCGCGGAGCCGGTCGGCCAGTCCGTCGCCATGGTTGACCGGCACGGCGCCGTGCTCGGTCAGCCACCGGTCGTTGGACGGCCCGGCGATGCCAAGCACCATAGCGCCCGCCCGGACGGCCAATTGCACGGCGATCGTGCCGACGCCGCCCGCCGCACCCGCGATGGCGACCACGTCGCCCGGCGTCAATCCCACCGCGTCCACGGCCGCGTATGCGGTGGTGCCCGCGACGTACAGAGCGCCGGCTACGTCCCACGGCACCGCGGCGGGTTTCGCCGTGAGCTGTCCCGCAGGCACCGCGACGAACTCGGCATGGCTGGCTCGTGAATCGGTGAATCCCAGCACCTCGTCGCCAACGGCGAAGCCCCCGGCGTCATCGCCGACCGCGGCGACGACACCGGCGAGGTCGCTGCCCTGGCCGGATGGGAAGGTCGACGGCCAGCGCTCGTGCAGGACGCCCTTGCGGATCATCGCCTCACCGGGGTTGATGGCTGCCGCCTTCACCTGGACCAGCACCTCCCCCGGTCCCGCCTGCGGACGCGGTACGTCCCGCACTTCCAGGACGTCGATGTCGCCGTACTGATCGAACTGCACTGCCCGGGACTGGTTGGCCATGACGGGTATGACGGCTTGGGTCACGGCGCTATTCCCCGACCTCGTCGTCGATGACGAGGCGCACGCCGACCTTTCTGGTTGCATGCAGATCCCGCAGCACCTTGGCCAGCACTTGGAGTTCGGCGCCGCTGTAGCGCCGCAGAAAGTCGTGCAGTCCGTGCGCCATCTCCTCGTGCAGTCGCCGGTGTGCGTCGACGACGAGTTCACCGTCTGCGGTCGGGCCGAGCTCGATCTCCTTGCGGTTGCCCGGAATCGGCGTGCGCGCCACCAGGCCGGCGTCCACCAGCCGTTGGACGTGCTTGGACACGGTGCCCTTCAACTGTCCGGACCGCGCCGCCAGGCCGACGACGCTGAGGGGCCCCTCTGCGATGGTGGCCAAAAGGTGCATCGACAGCGTTGGCAGCGACCGGACGGTGCGCTCCAGCCGCTTGGGACAGCGGTCCGCGATGAAGTCCCGCTCGGCGTCGCCGTCCTCGTCGGAGTCGAACTTGTCGCCGACGGCGCCGACCAGCACTTCGATGTCCGCGATGAGCGCCGATTTGGTTTTCACGGAAACCATCCTGCCACGGGTCGCCTCCGTTGATACATTGTTTCCATAGAAACTATTTTCGCAGAAACGAAGGGATGCGCGATGAAGGCCGCCGTAGTGAACGAGTGGGGCCAGGCCCCCGTCTACACCGACCACCCCGAGCCAGAGGCCGGCGACGGCGCGGTGGTTGCCGCCGTCGAGGCCTCCCCGCTGACCAACCTCAGCCGCGGCATCGTTTCCGGAAAGCACTACGCCAGCAAGGCGATTCAGCTCCCCGCGATTCCCGGTGTCGACGGCGTGGTCCGGTTCGACGACGGCAGGCGTGCCTACGCAGGTGCGCTGAGTGGCTACGGCATGATGGCCGAACGCACGCTGGTGGATCCGAACGCCGCGGTCGAGGTACCCGCCGGCGTCGACTCGGTGACCGCCGCCGCCATCCCGAATCCCGGCACCTCGGCGTGGATGTCCCTCGAGCACGCCGCGGCGGTGAGCTCCGGCGATCACGTGCTGGTGCTCGGCGCCACGGGGGTCACCGGGTCCATCGCCGTCCAACTGGCGAAGTCGGTGTTCGGCGCGGGCCGGGTGGTGGTAGCGGGGCGCGACGCCGCGCGCCTGCAGTGGTTGCAGGACACCGCCGGTGCCGACGACGCCATCGCGCTCGGCAGCGAGGACCTGAGTGCCCGCGTCGCCGCCCTGCACGCCGAGCGCCCCTTCGACGCGGTGCTGGACTACCTCTGGGGCGAGCCTGCCGAGCAGGTGCTCGCCGCGCTGGCGACCCGTCAGCTGACGGACTACCACGCCACCCGGTTCGTCCAGATCGGCTCGATGGCCGGGCCGACCATGAGCCTGGCCGCCGGAATCCTGCGCAGTTCGGCCATCACCATGTCCGGTGTCGGGCTTGGCAGCGTGCCACCGGACGTCATGGCGCGGCTCCGCACCGAGGCCCTGCCGCGGCTGTTCGCCATGGTCGCCTCCGGCGATCTGCAGCTACGTACGCAGCCTCGGCCGCTGGCCGACGTCGAGCAGGTGTGGACGGCGGCCGAGCCGTCGGGAACCCGAGTCGTGCTCACCCCCTAGCGGTTTGGAGGGCTAGGGGCAGATCGACGGGGCGAGCCGGTATCCGGCCCCACGAACCGTGCGAATGTACTCGCCGTGCTTGGGGTCGGCCCCGAGCTTCTGACGGAGCCGTTTGACATGCTCTGCTACGGTATTCGTCTCCGACGGGTGCCCCCAGACGGCCTGGCTGATCTCCTCGGTTCTTTTAACCTTGCC
>JAOPVF010000264.1 GCA_025963195.1 Mycobacterium sp.
CCGCCTAGACCTCTGACCGTCAGAGGGGGACGCGCGTGCTCGGCGCGCAAATGGGAGACTCTTCCGATGATCATCGGGATACCGCGGGAGTCTCACGCGGGTGAGACGCGCGTCGCTGCCACGCCGCAGACCGTCGGCCAACTCCTCAAACTGGGCTACTCCGTCGTGGTCGAGTCCGGTGCAGGCAATGCCTCCAGCTTCACCGATGCCGCCTACGTCGAGGCAGGCGCCGAAACCGGTGAAGTGTGGGCGGCGGACGTCGTGCTCAAGGTCAACGCCCCCTCCGACGTCGAGATCGCCGCATTGAAGGACAAGGCCACCCTGGTCAGCCTGATCTCTCCGGCGCTGAACCCGGAGCTCGTCGAGAAGCTGTCCGCCCGCCCGATCACGGTGCTGGCGATGGACGCCGTTCCACGCATCTCGCGGGCGCAGTCGTTGGACGTGCTGTCGTCGATGGCCAACATCGCCGGGTACCGCGCCGTCGTCGAGTCCGCCCACGCCTTCGGCCGGTTCTTCACCGGGCAGGTGACGGCTGCGGGCAAGGTTCCGCCCGCCAAGGTGCTGGTCGTCGGCGCTGGCGTAGCCGGGCTGGCCGCCATCGGCGCCGCAGGCAGCATGGGGGCCATCGTGCTGGCCACCGACCCGCGGCCCGAGGTCGCCGACCAGGTCAAGTCGCTCGGCGGCGAGTACTTGTACGTCGATCCGGCTGAGGCCGCACAAAAAGCCGAGGTGTCTGCCACCGGCTACGCCAAGGAGATGGGCGACGACTACAAGGCCCGCGAGGCGGCGCTGTACGCCGAGCAGTCCAAGGACGTCGACATCATCATCACCACCGCGCTGATCCCCGGCAGGCCTGCGCCCCGCATCATCACCGCGGAGATGGTGGCCTCGATGAAACCCGGCAGCGTGATCGTGGACATGGCCGCGGCCAACGGCGGCAACGTCGAGGGCACCGTCAAGGATCAGGCGATCGTCACCGACAACGGCGTGACGATCATCGGCTACACCGATCTGGCCGGTCGGCTGCCCGCCACCGCCTCCCAGCTCTACGGCACCAACCTGGTGAACCTGCTCAAGCTGCTCACCCCGGAGAAGGACGGGCAGCTCACGCTGGACTTCGACGACGTCGTCCAGCGCTCTGTGACCGTCGTACGCGACGGCGAGACCACCTGGCCGCCGCCTGCCGTGCAAGTGTCGGCCGCACCGGCCGCTGCTGCCGCAGTCGTCGAGCCGAAGCCGGCCAAACAACCGATGTCGCCGCAACGCAGGCTGGGCATCACGTTCGCCGCCGCCGCCGTGCTGTTCGCGCTCATCGCGATGTCACCGGCCGCGCTGCAGGTCCACCTGACGGTCTTCGCCCTGGCGATCGTGATCGGCTACTACGTGATCGGGCACGTGCACCATGCGTTGCACACCCCGCTGATGTCGGTGACCAATGCGATCTCCGGCATCATCGTCGTCGGCGCGCTGCTGCAGATCGGCCACGGCATCTACACCGGGGGGGCCGTCGTCACGATCTTGGCTACGGTCGCGATCCTGCTCGCCAGCATCAACGTCTTCGGTGGCTTCGCAGTGACGCGCCGCATGCTCGCGATGTTCTCGCGCAGCTGACCACGCTCCCGCCCGCTGACCCTCCCTGCTAAAGCCTTCCCAAGACTGGAACGGATTGCATGTTCACCCTAGAGACCACTGCCACCGCGGCCTACGTCGTCGCGGCCCTGCTGTTCATCCTGGCTCTGGCCGGATTGTCCAAGCACGAGACATCGCGGCAAGGCAACGCCTTCGGCATGGCGGGCATGGCGGTGGCGCTGATCGCCACCATCGCGCTGGCGCTGGCCCGCCACATCGAGCCGCTGGGGGTGGGCCTGCTTGCCGCCGCGATGGTGATCGGCGCCGCGATCGGCCTGTGGCGCGCCCGCGTCGTCGAGATGACGGGTATGCCCGAACTGATCGCGCTGCTGCACTCGTTCGTCGGCCTCGCAGCGGTGCTGGTCGGCTGGAACGGCTACCTGCACGTGGAGGGTGACCTCGCGGGACCCGAGGCCGCCGTGCTGGACGGCCAGGGCCTGCTCGGCATCCACTCCGCCGAGGTCTTCATCGGCGTGTTCATCGGCGCCGTCACGTTCACCGGGTCGATCGTGGCCAACCTAAAGCTGTCGGCCCGCATCAAGTCCACGCCGCTGATGCTGCCTGGCAAGAACATCCTCAACGTCGGCGCGCTGGTCGTGTTCTTCGGGCTGACGGTGTGGTTCGTCATCTCACCGCAGCTGTGGCTCCTCATCGCCGTCACCGTGCTGGCCCTGCTGCTCGGCTGGCATCTGGTCGCCTCGATCGGCGGCGGCGACATGCCCGTCGTGGTGTCGATGCTCAACAGCTACTCGGGCTGGGCCGCTGCGGCGTCGGGCTTCCTGCTGTCCAACGATCTGCTCATCGTGACCGGCGCGCTCGTCGGCTCTTCCGGTGCCTACCTGTCCTACATCATGTGCAAGGCGATGAACCGGTCCTTCATCTCGGTCATCGCCGGCGGCTTCGGGATCGAGGCGGGCCCGGCGGACGACAAGGACTACGGCGAGCACCGCGAGATCACCGCAGAAGGCGCCGCCGAACTGCTGGAGTCGGCCAGTTCGGTGATCATCACCCCCGGTTACGGCATGGCGGTCGCACAGGCCCAGTACGGCGTCGCCGACCTGACCCGCAAGCTGCGCGCGCGCGGAGTCGACGTCCGGTTCGGCATCCATCCCGTCGCGGGCCGGCTGCCCGGTCACATGAACGTGCTGCTGGCCGAGGCCAAGGTGCCCTACGACATCGTGCTGGAGATGGACGAGATCAACGACGACTTCGAGAACACGTCGGTCGTCCTTGTCATCGGCGCCAATGACACCGTGAACCCCGCGGCTTCGGAGGATCCCAGCAGCCCGATCGCGGGCATGCCGGTGCTCACGGTGTGGAACGCCGACAACGTCATCGTCTTCAAGCGCTCCATGGCCTCTGGCTACGCGGGCGTGCAGAACCCGTTGTTCTTCCGGGAGAACACCCAGATGCTGTTCGGTGACGCCAAGGACCGGGTGGACGCGATCAACGCCGCGCTGTCAGAGGCGGCCCACACCGGAAACTAGGGTGTGCAACCATGCCGGTTGACCGCCTCCTACCCTCCGACGACGCCCGCGATCTCATCGCGCTCACCCGTGATGTCGCCGACAAGCTGCTCGACCCCATCGTCGACGCACACGAGAAGTCGGAGACCTACCCCGAAGGCGTGTTCGCCCAACTGGGTGCCGCGGGGTTGTTGAGCCTGTCGCAGCCCGAGGAATGGGGTGGCGCGGGCCAGCCCTTCGAGGTGTACCTGCAGGCGCTCGAGGAGATCGCCGCCCGCTGGGCCGCGGTCGCCGTCGCGGTCAGCGTGCACAGCCTGTCGTCGCACCCCCTGCTGACGTTCGGCACCGACGAGCAGAAGCAGCGATGGCTGCCCGGAATGCTCTCGGGCGAGCAGATCGGCGCGTACAGCCTGTCCGAACCGCAGGCCGGTTCCGATGCCGCGGCACTGCGGTGTACGGCCACCGCGGACGGTGACGGCTACGTCGTCAACGGGTCGAAGTCGTGGATCACCCACGGCGGGGTCGCGGACTTCTACACGTTGTTTGCGCGGACTAGCGAAGGCAGCGGTTCCGGGGGGCAGGAGCGGAGCGACCCGGGGAGTCGTGGAAGCATCTCCTGCTTCCTGGTGCCGGGCGATCTGGACGGGCTGACGTTCGGCAAGCCCGAGGAGAAGATGGGTCTCTCGGCCGTCCCGACCACGTCGGCGTTCTACGACAACGCCCGCCTGGATGCCGACCGCCGCATCGGCGCCGAGGGCCAGGGGCTGCAGATCGCGTTCAGTGCGCTCGACTCCGGCCGGCTGGGCATCGCCGCGGTCGCGACGGGCATCGCGCAGGCCGCGCTCGACGAGGCGCAGCGTTACGCCAACGAGCGAACCACGTTCGGCCGCAAGATCATCGACCATCAAGGGCTTGGCTTTCTGCTGGCCGACATGGCCGCGGCCGTCGTCAGCGCCAGGGCCACCTACCTCGACGCCGCGCGCAGACGCGACAAGGGCATGCCCTACTCGAAGGAGGCCAGCGTTGCCAAGCTGGTCGCCACCGACGCAGCCATGAAGGTGACCACCGATGCGGTGCAGGTGTTCGGCGGTGCCGGCTACACGCGGGACTACCGCGTCGAGCGCTACATGCGGGAAGCGAAGATCACGCAGATCTTCGAGGGCACCAACCAGATTCAGCGTCTCGTCATCGCCCGCGGCTTGACCACCTGAACCGGGGCATGCCGGCGATATGCTCGCCGGCATGCATCTCGACGAACTGCGCTGGTTCGTCGTGCTGGCCGAGGTCCAACACGTCACCGATGCGGCAGCCGAGTTGGGCATCCCGCAGCCGACCCTGTCGCGCGCCCTCGCACGCCTGGAAGCCGAGGTCGGCGTCCCTCTGTTCGATCGGGTGAACCGTCGGCTGCGGTTGAATGCCTACGGGGCCATCGTGGCCGAACACGCCCGACGCGCCACGGCCGAGATGCGGTCGGCGAATGAGCGAATAGCCGCGCTGCGCGATCCCGATACCGGGACCGTTCGATTGGCGTTCCTGCACTCGTTGGCGACATGGTTCGTCCCGGATCTGTTGCGGCGGTTTCGATTACACGCGCCGCAGGTCCACTTCGATCTGTACCAGGGCGCTGCGGACGCACTCGCGGATCGAGTCTCGGAGGGGCACGCAGACCTGGCCATCACCTCGCCACGGCCCGCCGGCGCGGGATACGTGTGGCACGGCCTGTACTCCGAACGACTGTGCGTCGCGGTACCGCGCGGACATCCCCTGGCCACCCGTTCCCGATTGCGCCTCGCGGACGTCGCCGGCGAACCCTTCATCGTGCTCCGCGTCGGGTCCGGCCTGCGGACGCTCACCGACGACCTGTGCACGGCCGCGGGAATCCAGCCGCAGGAGGCATTCGAGGCCTCCGAGATTCCCACGATGGAGGGCCTGGTGGCGGCGGGTTTCGGGGTGGCGGTAGTGCCCGTACCACGTGCCGAGCGCGCTGATCCGATGGTCGCGTACCTGCCTCTCTCCGATGCAGGCGCCAAACGGCAGGTCGGGTTGGCGTTGGCCGCTGGGCGCGAGATGCCGGCGGCGGTGGCACGGTTCGTCGAGTTCACGAGGGACAACGGCCCGATGATCTGATCATGCATTTGGTGCATGGTTTTGCTTGACTCCATGCATTGGACATATGTCGGGGACGGGCCGACACTCGGTCGGGTGACGATCGACGTCCCCCAGCTCTCCGGCGCCTGGGCCGGACACCAGCGGGGCTCGACGGAGTATCGACGGCTGCTGGCAGCACTGTTCTGCGCAGGGGTGGCCACGTTCGCCCAGCTGTATTCGCCGCAGTCGGTACTGCCGCTGATCGCCGCCGACCTGAACACCGGGGCGGCGAACTCGGCGCTGATGGTTTCGGCCGCCACCGCCGGCCTCGCAGTGGGCGTCATCCCGTGGTCGATGGTCGCCGACCGAATCGGCCGAGTGCGAGCGATGTCGATGTCGGTCACTGCGGCCACCGTCCTCGGCCTGATCGTTCCATTCGCCCCTGGCTACCAGCTGCTGTTGGCCGGCCGGTTCATCGAGGGCCTGCTGGTCGGCGGCGTACCGGCGATCGCGATCGCCTACCTCTCCGAGGAGATCCACTCCGACCACGCGGCACGTGCAGCGGGGATGTACGTCGCGGGCACCACCGTCGGCGGGCTGTTGGGACGGCTCGTCGCCGGACCGATCGGGGAGGTCGCCGGCTGGCGGATCGGGGTACTCAGCGTCGCGGCCCTGTGTGGTGCAGGAGCGCTTGGCTTCGTACGGCTCGCACCCCGGCCCTGCGGGTACGACCCGTCGCGCGAAAGCTCACACCATTCCGGCGGTGTGCTTCACAGGCTGGCCGCCAACCTGCGGTCGCTGCGTCAGCTGACCTTGTTCGCCCAGGCCTTCCTGCTCATGGGCGGATTCGTCGCCCTGTACAACTTCCTGGGCTTCCGGCTCGCGGCTGCGCCGTTCCACCTTCCCCAGACGCTGGTGAGCTTGGTGTTCCTGGCCTACCTGGCGGGCACGTGGGCGTCGTCGCGGGCGGGAGCGGAGGCCACCCGGTTCGGTCGCAAGCGGGTGCTGCTGGCGTCGATCGCCACCATGATCGTCGGCGTGACGATCACGCTGAGCGGCAACGTGTTCGTGGTCCTCGCAGGTCTCGTCGTCGGCACTGCGGGCTTCTTCGGCGCACACGCGATCGCATCCGGTTGGACCGGGCGCGAAGCCACCGTCGGCAAGGCCCAGGCGTCGTCGCTGTACAACCTCTTCTACTACGGCGGGTCCAGCGTCATCGGGTGGTTCGGCGGCGTCGTGTTCGATGCCGCGGGCTGGACGGCCGTCACCCTGACCATCGTCGTGCTTGCCGGCGTCGCCGCCGCCATGGCGCTGGCGCTGTTGCGCCGCGATTGACGGCCGCTATTCGCGGCCACTCGAGTCGGGGTTGGCGAGCACGCTCAAGGCGGGGTTGACGACGAAGCGGGCCCGGTTGCCGCCGGCCTTGCGCGCCTCGAACATCGCCGTCATCGCGATCGTCATGACCTCGTCGACGACGTCATCGGGCGGCAGGTGCATCAGCGGGCGCAGGGGCGTACTGACCACACCGACGCTGGTGGTGAGGCGCGACGGGGTGTTGCTCACGGCGGAGCGGACTCGTTCGACGAGAGGTGACGCGTCGGGCGTGGTGAACGTGTCGGCGATGACGAAGTCGTCTTCGGAGACGTGGGCGACGACTGCGTTGTGGCGGACACAGCTGCGCACCGCGGCACCGACCGCGACCCTTGCCAGATTTCCGCCTCGCTCGCCGGACATGCCGGTGATGAGGGAGAAGCCGTCGATGTTGATGATGACGAGGACCAGGTACCGGTCGTCGTCGCGGTGACGCGCGGCCAGCAGCGTCGCGGTCCGTTCGTAGAAGGCGTCGCGATCGAGCAACCCGGTCAACGGCTCGAGCTGATTGGTCTCCGCGTCGCCGCCGATGAGCCGAATCCCCGCCCGGCACACGGCGGCCGCGAAGACGTTGACGAGCGCCACCAGGCAGACACTGCCGATCGCCAATGCCGTGTCAAGGGGTGCGAGCCGGATCGCGAGGACGGTCAGCGTCGCGATCGCGACCGCCCAGGTGAACGCCAGCATGCCCAGGCGGTGGAAGCACGTGACATAGGCGGAGAGCACCGCGAACGAGGATGCGCCAAGCAGACCGGCGACGGGACTGGTCGGGATGAGGCAGGCGATGGAGATGCAGATCGTCCCGACCACCACGCACGCCGCCGACTCGGCCCGTGAAGGCCACCGATGGCGCAACCAGCGCAGCGCCATCACCACACAGCACGCCGTGACGGCGCCGGCGAGGACCTGACCGACCAGACCCTTCGGACCGAGCGGACTGACCAGCGAGACGATCGGGACCAGACCGAGGGTGAAGATGACACCCGCGACGATGCGGCACGTACTCGCCTGCAAGCCCCGCCCCGCGAGGATGGCCGTCAACCAGTAGTAGTGATCCTGTCGCGGCTTCCACCGCTCGGTCATCACGACGGCTCCTCAGGGCGGCACGCGTGCAATCGACACATCACCGACCCCCTCGTCACCCGAACCCGATCCGAACCTATCAACGTAGAGGCACCTTGGTAAGCCCTGCGCCTGCCATCAGGTTTCTGCCGCGCTTGCGCGGGTAGTTCTCAGCAGTTCGGCGTGCAGCCCTCGCGCCTTCACTCATTCGGTCCTCTCGGAAGGCAGCTGCCGTGGCCCAGAAGCCCATCACCAATTCAAACGACGTGGTCACCTACTTGAAGGACCAACACGAAGCCATCAAGGCACTGTTCACCGAAACCCTCGACGCAACGGACGCCGACACCCAACGGGCGGCCTTCACGCGGCTGCGGACGCTACTCGCCGTGCACGAAACGGCGGAGGAGATGATGGTCCACCCACGTGTGCGTCGCAAGGTCGTCGGCGGAGCCGAGATCGTCGACGCCCGCCTGACCGAAGAACACGACGCCAAGCTCGCGTTGAGTGCACTCGAGAAGATCCCATGCGGTACTGCCGACTTCTCCAAGGAGTTGATCCACCTCCAAGCCGCGGTGCTGGATCACGCGAAACGGGAAGAGGCCGAGGAGTTCACGTTGCTCGAGGAGCATGTCGACGACGAGGAACTCCGCAAGCTGACGACTGCCGTCCAGGTTGCCGAGCGGATCGCACCCACCCACCCCCATGCGGGCGTCGAGTCGGCGTTCGTCAACTTCGCCGTCGGGCCGTTCGCCTCGCTGCTAGACCGTGCACGCGACGCCTTGCGAGGCAATGCCGTCTAAGTCGAGTCCCGCCAACGCCTGCAGGGGATTTGGCGCGCGTTTCGACTCAGCTGATCGCCGGGGAACATGCGCCCACCGGACGGCGTTGTCGGTACGTCACTCCAAGACCGGAAGGGACGCCGATGACAACGGATTACGACGCACCCCGCAAGACCGAATCCGACGATGTCGCCGACGAATCCATCGAGGCGCTCGCGGCCCGGCGCAACGACGTGGCGGTTGCCGTGCTCGACGTCGACGACGGCGATGAGTTCGACGCATTCGAGCTCCCTGGCGCGGATCTTTCCGGTGAGGAACTGACCGTTCGAGTGCTTCCCAAGCAACCCGACGAGTTCACCTGCTCGTCTTGTTTCCTGGTGCACCACAGGAACCGGCTGGCAGTCCACGCGGGTGGCGAGTTCATCTGCGCCGACTGCGCCTGAGCCCGCATCGCCGCCGGCATT
>JAOPVF010000302.1 GCA_025963195.1 Mycobacterium sp.
GCGGGGCAACGCGACCGGCCTGATCAATGAGGCGGCACTGCTGGCGATGACCGACGCCCTCAACGAGCGCGTCGGGTCTGCGATGACGCAGAGCCGGTTCCCGTTCGTCTACGGCGGCGATTGCTCGACGCTGCTTGGCATCGTCACCGGCCTTCGCGATCACGTCGGCGACGTCGGTCTGGTCTTCATCGACGGCCACGAGGACACCATGCCCCTCGACGTCTCCGAGGATGGTGAGGCCGCCAACACCGAGATCGGCCTGCTCCTCGGGCTGACCGGACGCCGGCTCACCGGATCCCATCGCGAACGGCTGCCCGCGCTGCGGCCCGAGCACTTGGCGGTACTGGGGCCGCGAGACGAGGCGTGGCGGCGGCAGTTCAACGTTGGCACGCTGCGCGACTGCGGGGTATGGCTGGCGCCGCTGGCCGAAGTCGCCGACGACCCCGCGGGAACCGGGCACCGCGCCATCGAGCAACTCGCGCAGCACGTCGACCGGTGGTGGCTGCACATCGATCTCGACGTACTGGACCCACGCGAGTTCGCGGCGCAGGCGCTACCCGACGTCGAGGACGAGCCAGGCGGTCTGCGTTGGGACCAGCTCATCGACCTGGTGCGCGCCATGCTCGATTCCGCGTCGTGCGTCGGCGCCAGCATCGCCATCTACGACCCGGACCAGGACGAGGGCGGGACCGACGCGGGACAGATCCTCACGTTCGTCCGCACGATCGTCGGTGGCTACCGAGAGGGCAGGTAATTCAGAATGGCCGAACCCATCGACGACTACTTCACGACCACCGTGTCGGCGATGTCGGATGGCGTGCGAGGTGGAAGCGGCGCACTGCGGGAGGGCTCGGCGCTCACCGTCGCTAGCTGCCTCGACCTCTTCGACGCCCAACTTGGCAGCCGCCACCTCGACCTCGCGGCACGCTGGCTGCGATCACACGGCAAGGGCTACTACACGATCGGCTCGTCCGGGCACGAGGGCAACGCCGCCGTCGCGGCAGCACTGCGGTACACCGATCCTGCGCTGCTGCACTATCGTTCGGGCGGCTTCTTCCTTGCCCGCGCGCAACAGGTGGGTGGACGCGACGCGCTACGTGACGTTCTGCTCGGCATCGTCGCGGCCACCGAGGAACCGATCTCGGGCGGGCGGCACAAGGTGTTCGGCCGCCACGACCTGAACATCATTCCGCAGACCTCGACCATCGCCTCCCACCTTCCGCGGTCCGTCGGCGTCGCGTTCTCGATCGCCAGGGCCAGGCGACTCGGCGTCGCGTGCCCATGGCCCGAGGATGCGGTGACGGTGTGCAGCTTCGGTGACGCCTCGGCCAACCACTCCACGGCGGTCGGGGCCATCAACGCCACCCTGCACGCCGCCTACCAGGGCCTGCCCATGCCGTTGCTGTTCGTCTGCGAGGACAACGGGATCGGCATCAGCGTCAAGACACCGCCCGGGTGGATCGCTCAAAGCTACGGGCGCAGAGAAGGTCTCGAGTACTTCAGCGCCGACGGCACCGACGTGGCGGCTACCTTCGACGCCGCAACGGCCGCCGCGTCGTGGGTGCGCAGCCATCGGCGTCCGGCATTCCTGCACCTGAACATGGTCCGGCTGTTGGGGCACGCCGGTTCCGACTTCGAACCGGCCTATCGTCGACCCGACGAGATCGCGGCCGACTTGGAGCGAGATCCGTTGGTACACACCGCAAAACTGTTGATCCATGGTGGCCACCTGACTGCGGCGGAGGTGCTCGAGCGCTACGAGGCCAAGCGTGCAGAGGTGATCGGCCTCGCCGAGGAAGTGAGCGATCTCGCGCAGCTGGACAGCCCGTCGGCCGTCGTCACACCGCTTCGGGAAACCCTCGACGACGCCCTCGCTGCATCGGCGGAGAGCCTCCCGTCGGTTGAGCCGCAAGATGATTCGCCCCTGACCGTCGCGCTTGCCATCAACCGTGCATTGCAGGAGGTGCTGCAACGCCATCCCGAGTCACTGGTGTTCGGGGAGGACGTCGCCCGCAAGGGCGGTGTGTACGGCGTCACGCGCGGGCTGCTCAACAAGACCAGTTCGGCGCGGGTGTTCAACACCCTTCTCGACGAGCAGTCCATTCTTGGTCTCGCGCTCGGTGCCGGGGTGTCGGGGCTCCTGCCCATCCCCGAAATCCAGTACCTGGCCTACATTCACAACGCGCTGGACCAGATCCGCGGCGAAGGCGCGACGCTGCAGTTCTTCTCCAACCGGCAATACCGCAATCCGATGGTCGTCCGCGTGGCCGGCTACGGGTATCAGAAGGGGTTCGGCGGGCACTTCCACAACGACAACTCGATCGCCGCGCTCCGCGACATCCCCGGCGTGGTCATCGCCTCGCCAGCGCGACCCGACGACGCCGCCGCGATGCTGCACGCTTGCGTGGCTGCGGCGAAGGCGGCGGGAATCGTCTGCATCTTCGTCGAACCCATTGCGCTGTACCACACACGGGATCTGCACGACGACGGCGACGACGGCTGGCTCGCGACCTATCCGTCCGCCGACTCGGTTGCGCCCATCGGCCGTACCCGTGTGTACGGCGACGGCAAGGACCTGACGATCGTCACCTTCGGCAACGGTCTGCGGATGAGCCTTCGCGTCGCCCGCCGGCTGGAACTCAGTGACGTCGCCACCCGCGTCGTCGACCTGCGGTGGTTGGCGCCATTACCCGTGCAGGACGTGCTGCGCGAAGCCACCGCGACCGGCAGGGTCCTCATCGTCGACGAGACCCGGGAGACCGGTGGCGTTGGCGAGGGCATACTCGCGGCGCTCAACGCCCATGGCTTCTCGGGCGCCGTCGACCGGGTCGCCAGCGTGGACAGCTTCATCCCGCTCGGCGATGCCGCTCTGCAGGTGCTGCTGTCGGAGGAGACCGTCGAAGCCGCAGCGATCAAGCTGGCCCGAAGTTAGTTGATAGCTTGACCGTATGACGGAACAACCGGATGCGACACGGCCCCTGGCCGGGGTGCGGATCATCGAGATCTCCAGCTTCGTTGCCGTGCCACTGGCGGGGATGACGCTGGCGCAGCTCGGCGCCGAGGTCACCCGCGTCGACCCGGTCGGCGGTGCCGCCGACTATCACCGCTGGCCGGTGACGCAGGACGGCGACAGCATCTACTGGGCCGGGCTCAACAAGGGCAAGCATTCCGTCGCCGTCGACGTCCGCTCGCCCGACGGGCAGGACCTCATTCAGCGCATGATCGCCGACAGTGGAGTCCTGATCACCAACGTGGCGGGACGCCAATGGCATTCGTACGACACGTTGGTTCGCGTGCGGCCCGACCTGATCCACGTCGAGGTATCCGGCCGCGCCGACGGCGGAACCGGCGTCGACTACACCGTCAACGCCGGCATCGGCTTTCCGCACGTGACCGGGCCGGTCGGGCTCGACAGCCCGGTCAACCACGTCCTGCCGGCATGGGACGTTTCGTGCGGGCTCTACGTGGCACTCGCCGTCACCGCAGCCCTGCGGCATCGCGACGCCACCGGCGAGGGCGGGCGGATCGGCATCCCGCTGGAGAACGTGGCGCTCGCCACCGCGGGCAACCTCAGCTTCCTGACCGAGGTGATGATCAACGGCACGCCGCGGGAGCGAATCGGGAACTCAATCTTCGGCCAGTACGGCCAGCAGTTCACCACTGGCGATGGGGCGTCGTTCATGATCGTCGCACTCACCGGGCGGCACTTCAGGGACCTTGGAGAGATGACCGGGACCACGAAAGCCGTTGTTGCGCTGGGAGATGCACTCGGCGCCGACTTCACCGACGAGGGCGAACGCTACCGGCACCGCGACGCGCTCACCGGGCTGTTCACCCTGTGGTTCACCGAACACACCGCCGACGAGGTGGCCGCCGCGTTGTCGGCGACCTCGATCCTGTGGGAGCGCTACCGCACCTTCGCCGACGTCGTCACCGACGACAAGGTCACCGCCAACCCGCTCTTCACCGAGCTGGATCAGCCGCGCATCGGCCGCTACCTCGCGCCCGGCCTTCCGATGTCGATCGGCGGCGTCTATCCGCCCGCCGTCGCCGCCCCGGGGCTCGGCGATCACACCGCCGCAGTGCTCAGCGACCGGCTGGGTTTGACCGCCGATGAGATCGATCGGCTGGTTGCGGCGGGAACGGTGGCATGAGCGCACTTCTCGACCTGCTCGACGTGCGACCTGGCGGAGATGGCGGAGATGGCGATACCTGGCTGGGCCCTGCCAGCGGTCCAGAGGGCAAGCGGTCGTTCGGCGGCCAGTTCATGGGGCAGAGTCTGGCCGCCGCCTGCCGGACCGTCGAGGCGTTGAAGTCGCCCACCAACATGCACCTGCAGTTCCTGCGCGGGGGCGAGGCCGGCGGTCCGGTCGAGTACTCCGTGGCGCGGGTGTTCGACGGGCGCACCGCGTCCGCCAGACGGGTCGACGCCCGACAGGACGGCCGGCTTCTGACGACCGCCACCGTCTCGTTCTCCACACCCCTCGCCGGACCAGAGCACGGCAAGCGGGCGTCGCTGCCGGGTGACCCCGACACGCTGCCTCGGACCGGTCCCGCAGGTCCCGCACCGTCGATGCCCTTGGACGAGATCGACATTCGCATCGACGACTGCGGAGCGGGCGACGAGTTCGTCCGACGGCTCTGGTGGCGGGTGACGGTGCCCCTTCCCGACGATCCGCTGCTGCACGCCATCGTCGCCGCCTACGTCACCGACGTGTACATGATCGACCCGGCGCTGCAGGTGCACGGCCACTCGATGAAGGGACGTACTCACCGCAGCGGCACGACGGACTCGTCCATCTGGTTCCACCGGCAGGTCCAGGCGGGTCAGTGGAATCTGCTGGAGTCCCGTTCACCTGCGGCGGCGCGGGGGCGCGGCGTGATCACCGCAAGTCTCGTCGGGGCCGACGGTGCCATCGTCGCCACGCTGGCGCAGGAGGGGCTGATCGCGGAGCGGGAGCAGCCGCCGAACTGATCAGCTCGCCTGCACTTCGGACTCCTGCCCGTCGGGCTCCCTCCTGCGCACCACCCGCCACACACCGGCGGCCACTTCCAGTTCGCGTTCGCGGCGTTGGTCGTGATCCTTCACGTACCAGAGCCGGGTCGGCTCGTCGAGGTCGACGTAGAGGGTGCCCTTGGCGTCCACGATCCTGGCGAACTCCCGGTCGCCGTCGAGCACGGGGTCCTGGCCGGACTCGCTGACGCCCACGACGCAGCTGGTGACCCGCACCGAGCTCCCCACGGGAGTGGAGTCGACGGGGAGCAGCAGGACCTCGCCGTGGCTAATGGGGATGCGCATGAATGTGTCCTCTTGGTGACATTGGTGGCTGGCGAGTGGCCACGTTAGCGCGGGGCACCGACAAACGATGTCAGCGAAACAGGTTGTGTCCGTTGGTCGGCCGATGTGCGGTCGATCGCCACCTCTTCTCGACGACACGCCCGGTTTGCCCGAACGGCACGCACCGCGCCACCGGCCCTGCAATGATTCCCGAATCCCGGCTGTGGCTGCCGGGGCAATCCGAGGGGAAGCACGCAATGACACTGATCAACACGTTCGTCCGCGGAGGCCTGGCCAGTACGTTCGCCGCCGCCGCGTTGGGAACCGTCGTCGCAGGCATCGTCGCGGTGCCGACCGCAGGCGCCGCGCCCGCGTGCTCGGCCAGCGGACTGTCCACCACTGCCAGCGGCGTGTTGAGCGCGGCAGGGGCGTACCTGGACGCGCACCCCGGTGCCAACGACGTGCTGACCGCGGCGGGCACTCAGTCGCCGGAGGAGGCGCGGTCGTCGGTGCGGGGCTAC
>JAOPVF010000324.1 GCA_025963195.1 Mycobacterium sp.
CGGCCACCGAGGCGTTGGTGATCCACATCTTCGAACCGTTGAGAATCCAATCCGAGCCGTCGCGGCGGGCCGTCGTGCGCATACCGCCGGGATTGGACCCGAAGTCGGGTTCGGTCAGCCCGAAGCACCCGATCAGCTCTCCGGCGGCCATCCCCGGCAGCCAATGCTCGCGCTGCTCCTCACTGCCCCAGTGGTGGATCGCGAACATCGCCAGCGACCCCTGCACCGAGACCAGGCTGCGCAGCCCGCTATCGACGGCCTCCAGCTCCTGACACACCAGGCCGTAGGCGGTGGCGGTCGAGCCGCCGCAGCCGTAGCCGGTGAGGTGCATGCCGAGCAGGCCGAGCTTTCCGATCTCGACCGCGAGCTCGCGGACGGGCACTTCGCCGGATTCGAACCACTCTGCGACAAAAGGACGCAGGCGCTGCTCGCCGAACTGCCGAACCATGGTGCGCAGCTCGATGTCCTCGGTGTTCAGCAGCGAATCGAGGTCGAGGAGGTGCTCGATCGTCGTGGATGCAGCCATGGTCTGGTTTCTACACCAACGGGCACCGACCGTGACGAGGTCCGGCACCGTTACCCTGATCGCCGTGAGTGAGCAGCGCAGCAAGTTAGACGCGTTTCGCGCGTACGGACCGGCGACCCGGGCCATCCACGCCGGTTATCGGCCTGATCCGGCAACCGGCGCGGTCAATGCGCCGATCTACGCCAGCTCGACGTTCGCCCAAGACGGTGTCGGTGGGCTGCGCGGCGGCTACGAGTACGCCCGCACCGGCAACCCCACCCGATCGGCGCTCGAAGCGGCCCTCGCCTCGGTCGAGGGCGGCGCGTTCGGCCGCGCCTTCGCCTCGGGAATGGCGGCCACCGACTGTGCGCTGCGGTCCCTGCTGCGCCCCGGCGATCACGTCGTCATCCCCGACGACGCCTACGGCGGCACGTTCCGGCTCATCGACAAGGTCCTCACGCAGTGGGGGATCACCCACACCCCTGCGGCGTTGGCCGACCTCGACGCCGTCCGCGCGGCGGTGACGTCCAAGACCAAGCTGATCTGGGTCGAGACGCCCACCAACCCGCTACTGTCCATCGCCGACATCGCCGAAATCACCCAGGTGGCCGCGGCAACCGGGGCGAAGGTGTTGGTGGACAACACGTTTGCCTCACCTGCGCTACAGCAGCCGTTGGCGCTGGGCGCGGACATCGTGCTGCACTCGACGACGAAGTACATCGGTGGGCACTCCGACGTGGTCGGCGGCGCGCTGGTGACCAACGACGAGGAACTCGATGACGCGTTCGCGTTCCTGCAGAACGGCGCAGGCGGGGTTCCGGGGCCGTTCGACGCTTATCTGACGATGCGTGGGCTCAAGACCCTGGTCCTGCGCATGCAGCGGCACAGCGAGAACGCCGCCCTGGTCGCCGAATTCCTCGTCGGGCACCCCGCCGTCCAGAGCGTGCTGTACCCCGGGCTGCCCAGCCACCCCAACCCCGAGGTGGCCAGGCGGCAGATGTCGGGCTTCGGCGGCATGGTGTCGGTGCGGCTGCGCGGTGGCCGCGAGGCCGCACTGCGACTGTGTGCGCGCACCGAGATCTTCATCCTCGCCGAGTCTCTCGGTGGCGTGGAGTCGCTGATCGAGCATCCCGGTTCGATGACGCACGCCTCTACCGCGGGCTCGCAGCTCGAGGTTCCCGACGATCTGGTCCGGCTGTCGGTGGGAATCGAGGAGGCCGGCGACCTGCTTGGCGATCTCGAGCAGGCGCTACGACAGGGCTGACCGCATCGCCGAGGCGGTGACCGCCAAGTTCATCTCCGGCATCGCGGTGGGCGACTCGTTCACCCAACTGCCACTGGCGATTTCACTGGCCCGGGCATGCACCCAGCGCCACCCGCGATCATTGAGGCTGAACAATGCGCCCAGCCCGTCCGCGGCATGCAGCAACGAGACGATGGCCGCCGTCGTCGGGGTCGGCGGCTTGCGGTCGAACAGCGCTGACAGCAGGTCGGCCCGTGCCCGGCCCACCCGGTCGCGGCTGGTCAGTGGCCAGGCATACGACGTGCGGAATCGCTTGGACGGCAAGGGAACCCGACGTATCTGGCCGAGCCGCTCCAGGTGCAGAGCCACCTGCTCCTGGGTGCTCTTGCGCAACTTCGACACCGCCGAGGCGGGTGACAACGGGCGGTGCTCAAGCAGCTGGAAGGCCGGTTCCGCGACGGGGTCGCCGGGCCCGCCTGCAGCCAGTGCTAGCAGCAGACCCACCTGCGTGGCGTCACCGGGGACGGCAGGCCGGATGCGGCATGCGTAGGCCAGATCCAACAGCACCGCGGCCGCGAGCAACCGTCCACGACGGTCGCGTTCCAGGGCTGGCTGCGCCGACGCGTTGTCCAGCAGTAGCAGAAACAGGTCCTCGGCGATCTGCGCCATGAGACGGACGGTAGATCAGCTGGCGGGAGTGCCGCCAATCAGGAGTGGTACGGCTCCGCCTTGACCAACACGACCTTCACGGTGTTACCGCTGGGCACCGTGTACTCGCGGGTCTCCTTCTCCTTGGCGCCGATGAGCGCGCTGCCGAGGGGGGAGTTCGGGGAGAAGACCTCGAGCTTGCCGTCGCTGACGCCCTCCTGGCGGGTGGCGATCAGGAAGGTCTCGGTCTCGCCGTCGTCGTACTTCACCGTGACTACGGAGCCGGGCAGTGCGACGCCAGACTGCGTGGGCGCCTCGCCGACCTTGGCGTTGTTCAGCAGCTCCTGCAGCTGGCGGATGCGGGCCTCCTGCTGGCCCTGCTCGTCGCGCGCCGCGTGGTAGCCGCCGTTCTCGCGGAGGTCGCCCTCTTCGCGTCGATCGTTGATCTCGGCAGCGATGACCGGTCGGTTGGCGATCAGGCCGTCGAGCTCGTTCTTCAGCCGATCGTGTGCTTCCTGGGTGAGCCAGGTGACCTGAGTGTCGGTCATGTCGCGCTCCTGTCGTTCGTCTCGCGCTGTTGGCGTAAGAAAGTTCCCCAAATGCCGCGATCGCAAGCGCATACCCGCGCGTTAAAGCAGCAATACACGGCTCCATCGAGGAACCGTGTATCCGACCATGCTACCACCGCCAGGTCAGCCGATCTTTACGTATTGGCTTTTCGATGTTCGTTCGGTGGACGCTCGACCGGTGGTTGGTCAGGGCGCCACGAGGTAGGCCGGAACGTCGGTTCCGCAGCCGTAGACGTCGCCCATCACGGGCCGCTGACTGGTCTTGACGATGGCGGTCACCTGCACCGTTGCGGCCGACGACGGCGGCACCAGTACCTCGCGGCGGCCCGTCTCGGCGCCGTCGATCGACCGGGCCCGCACGATGCACACCACCGGGCGGGACGGGTCCTCGCGAGTCACCGAGATGGTCACCTCGGCGGTGCCGTCGTCGACTATTCGGTAGCCGCCCAGCTCGCCCTTGACGTCGCCTGTGCCGAGGCGCTGAAAACCAACGATTGCGACCACGACGCCGATGGCAAGAATGAGCACGAAGAGGCCAATTACCAGTCGGCGACGGGACCGGCGGGACAGCCTTTGCCGCCCGTAACGGGCGGCCGGACGCTCGATCATGTGCGGTGCGCCGCCCCCTCGGATGGGTCTGAATTCGGATCCGTCTACTCGGACTGGAACTATAGGACTAGCCCAAACTGTTGGAACGGTCCGTACGAGTCCCGACGAACCAAGGATCAGGTAGGTACGAGTGAGCGAACTGCGCTTGATGGCGGTGCACGCCCACCCGGACGACGAGTCCAGCAAGGGTGCTGCGACCACGGCGAAGTATGCGGCCGAGGGTGCGCGCGTCATGGTCGTGACGGTCACCGGTGGTGAACGCGGGGACATCCTCAACCCGGCGATGGACCTGCCCGAGGTGCACGGCCGGATCCACGAGGTCCGGCGCGACGAGATGGCCAGGGCGGCCGAGATCCTCGGCGTCGAGCACCGCTGGCTGGGTTTCGTCGACTCCGGGCTGCCCGAGGGCGACCCGCTGCCGCCGCTGCCGGAGGGGTGCTTCGCGCTGGTGCCGCTGGAGGGGCCGACGGAGGCCCTGGTGCGGCTGATCCGCGAGTTCAGGCCGCACGTGCTGACCACCTACGACGAAAACGGCGGCTACCCGCATCCCGATCACATCCGGACTCATCAGGTGTCGATGGCCGCGTATGAAGCGGCAGGCGACTACATGCTGTTTCCGGATGCGGGCGAGCCGTGGAGCGTCTCGAAGCTGTATTACAACCACGGATTCCTGCGGAAGCGGATGCAGTTGATCCAGGACGAGTTCGCCAAGCACGGCATGCACGGACCGTTCGACAAGTGGCTCAAGCACTTCGATCCCGAGCTCGACGTGTTCGCCAACCGCGTGACCACCCGGATCGAAGCCTCGCGGTACTTCGAGCAGCGCGACGACGCCCTGCGTGCGCACGCCACCCAGATCGATCCGAATGGCGATTTCTTCGCCGCGCCGATCGAATGGCAGCAGCGGTTGTGGCCCACCGAGGAGTACGAGTTGGCCCGGTCCCGTGTCCCCGTCAAGCTGCCCGAGGACGACCTGTTCGCCGGGATCGACCCGTGACCCATTCGCTGGTGCTGATCGCGGGGCTCTTGGCCGATGAGACCCCCCGCGACACTGGTCCCGACTTCGGCAAGGCCAGCCCGTTCGGCCTCGTCATCGTGGTGATCCTGTTGATCGGCACGTTCCTTCTGGTGTGGTCGATGAACCGGCACCTCAAGAAGCTGCCGGAGTCGTTCGATCCCGAGCACCCCGAACCCGATCAGGCCGTCGACGACGGCACGGTCGACTTGCCTGGCGGCGCAGCGACCGACAACGGAACCCCGCGGCATGAGCCAGGGAGCTAACGCCCTCGGGGCGGCCACCAGTCCGTACCTGCGCCAGCACGCCGACAACCCGGTGCACTGGGTCGAGTGGTCCGCGGCGGCGCTGGCCGAGGCAGCCTCGCGCGACGTGCCGATCCTGCTGTCGATCGGGTACGCGGCGTGCCACTGGTGTCACGTGATGGCGCACGAGTCGTTCGAGGACGACGAGGTCGCGGCGGCGATGAACGCGGGGTTCGTCTGCATCAAGGTGGACCGCGAGGAGCGGCCCGACCTCGACGCGGTCTACATGAACGCCACGGTAGCGCTGACCGGTCAGGGTGGCTGGCCGATGACGTGCTTCCTGACTCCCGACGGCCGGCCGTTTTTCTGCGGGACGTACTACCCGAAGGCTGGGTTGCTGCAGCTGCTCGCCGCGGTGTCGGACACCTGGCGCAACCGACGCGACGAGGTCGAGCAGGCGTCCGATCACATCGCGGGGGAGCTGCGATCGATGGCGTCCGGGTTGCCCGGTGGCGGGCCTGCGCTGGTGCCCGAACTGTGCGACCACGCCGTGGCGGGCGTGCTTGCCGACGAGGACGTGGTCCGTGGCGGGTTCGGTCGCGCACCCAAGTTCCCGCCGTCGGCGCTGCTGGAGGCGTTGTTGCGCAACTGGGAACGGACCGGCGCGTCGTTGGATGCGGTGGAGCGGTCCTGCACGGCGATGGCGCGTGGCGGCATCTACGACCAGCTCGCGGGCGGGTTCGCGCGGTACAGCGTCGACGCGTCGTGGGTGGTGCCGCACTTCGAGAAGATGCTCTACGACAACGCGCTGCTGCTGCGGGTGTACGCGCACTGGGCGCGACGGACCGGAAATCCGTTGGCGCGCAAGGTTGCGGGTGAGACGGCGCGGTTCATCATCGACGATCTCGGTGCGGGTGGCATGTTCACCTCGTCGCTGGACGCCGATACTTCTGGTGTGGAGGGCTTGACGTACGTCTGGACGCCGGAGCAGCTGCGCGACGTCCTCGGCGATGATGACGGGCGTTGGGCCGCAGCATTGTTCGCGGTGACCGACGACGGCACGTTCGAGCACGGCAGCTCGGTGCTGCAGTTGCCGGAGGACCCAACCGATGGTGAACGGTTCGCACGCGTTCGGGCCTTGTTGTCTGCGGCGCGCGCCGAGCGGCCGCAGCCGGGGCGCGACGACAAGGTGGTCACGGCGTGGAACGGCTTCGCGATCACCGCGCTGGCCGAGGCTTCGGTGGCGCTGGATTCACCCGAATTGCTCAGCGCTGCAACGGCGTGCGCTCGGTCGATCGTCTCGCTGCACGTCGTCGATGGTCGGCTGCGCCGGGCCAGCCTCGGCGGCCGAGTCGGCGATAGCGCCGCCATCCTCGAGGACCACGCCGCGTTGGCGACAGCGCTGCTGACGCTGTTCCAGGTCACCGGCGATGGTCAGTGGCTCGATTCTGCGTTGCCGCTCTTGGACGTGGCACTGGACCACTTCGCCGATCCCGAGCGGGAAGGTCGGTGGTTCGACACCGCCGACGATGCCGAGCAGCTGATGGTGCGGCCGTCGGATCCCGTCGACGGTGCGACGCCGTCGGGGGCGGCGCTG
>JAOPVF010000337.1 GCA_025963195.1 Mycobacterium sp.
AGGCGCACCAGGTGTGCCCGTATTCCAACGCCACCCGCGGCAACATCGACGTCAAGCTCGTCGTCGCCGACGACTGAGCCCCGAACTACTGAGTCCCCCGAAACTGCGGGGAGATCGCGATTTCAGCCGAATCTGCGATCTCCCCGCAGTTTCGGCGTGAGCATCAGGCCAGGCCGGCTGCGAACGGGCCGACGCGGGCGATGAAGCGGTCGAAGAAAGCGTCCGGATCCACCTCGACGCCGATGTGCGCGTTGGGATGTCGTCCCCAGTGTCCGTTCCAGTCGGCTACCGTCATGCCGCGGGTCAGGGTGCCTGCCAACTCGACGTCGATGGTGGCCTGCCGGTAGCGAACCAGGTCGGGATCCAGTGCCACCGCGGCGGCGAGCGGGTCGTGCAGGTGCGCGAGATACCCCTCGCCCTGGTCGAAGTGGAACTCGAAGTAGAACCGCATCGCATCCTCGAGCACCCGGATCAACGGGTTGGTCGCCGCCGAGCGGGTACCGCGATCGTCGAGCACGCTCATCGGCGTGGTGGCCGAATCGGCGGCGCCGGCCAGCCTGCTCAGGATCGACGGCGTCATCGCGACGTTCTCGGTGACGTTCAACCCCAACACGATCGGCAGATGCGTCGGCATGTCCAGGCCCCATGCCGCACCCCAGACGGCGAACACCTCGGCCGCCGACTCGGGGTCGACGCTGATGTTCCACTCGGCAACGGGCGTGGTGTTGCCGCGGTAGTCGAACGCGCCGCCCATGATCACCAGCCGCCGCAGCAGCCTGGGCAGAGCGGGCTCGATCCGGGTCGCCAGCGCCAGGTTGGTCAGCGGGCCGGTGGCCAACCCGATCAACTCGCCAGGGTGCTCGCGTGCCGCGCGCACCCAGGCATGGGCGGAGTCGTAGTCGGTGAGCTGCCCATCGCCGGCAGGCAGCTGGGCATAACCGAGCCCTTCTGGACCGTGGGTGTCCTCGGCGGTGCGCAACGGCTCGATCAGTGGTTGGTCGGCTCCCTTGGACACCGGAATCCCGGCCGCGTGACACAGCTCGAGCAGTCCGAGGTTGTTGGCGCAGACCTGCTTGACCGGTACGTTTCCGCCGGTCGACGCGATGCCAACCAGTTCGGCGTCGGGGCTGGCCAGTAGATAGGCCAGCGCCAAGGCGTCGTCGACACCGGTGTCGACGTCCGCGAAGACGGGCAGTCGAGTCGAAGAGCCATCACCCGGCAAGGCCGCCCCTGTCACGCCGCCAACGATAAGGCCCCTCATCTACCAGTGCACACCGGGCACCAGGCGCACGGCCCGCTTGATCGGCCCCGGCATCCGCATCTTGGCGACGGAACTGCGTGCGGGCCGCTTGGGTCGCCGGGCCGGGCGATCCGCCTCCGGCTCGACGGCAGGCAGGACGCCCCGAGCGGCTGCCGAGTCGGGATACCCGAGGTACATCTGGTGCAGCACCCGACGGGACAGTTTCGGGGTGAAGTACGTGCCGAAGTCGGCCAGTGTGCCGGCGGGGGTGTCGATCCGCGCGGGCTTCTCCACCAGACCGCGCACCACCATCGCCGCGGCGTGTTCTGGGCTGATCGCGGGCATCGGGTTGAGCTTGCGCGACGGGGCGATCATCGGTGTCTTGACCAAGGGCATGTGGATGCTGGTGAACGTGATGTGGTCCGAAAGGGTCTCGGTCCCGACCACTTCGGCGAACGCGTCAAGGGCCGCCTTGCTCGGGACGTAGGCGCTGTACTTTGGGGCGCCGGACTGCACGCCGGCGCTCGACACGTTCACGACGTGACCGAAGCGGCGTTCCCGCCAGTGTGGAAGCAGCGCGAGAACCATGCGGACGGAACCGAAGTAGTTGACGGCCATCACGCGTTCGTAGTCGTGCAGCCGGTCGGTGGATGCGGAGACCGACCGGCGGATCGACCGGCCCGCGTTGTTGACCAGGTAGTCGACGTGCCCGAACCTGCCGAGGATGTCCTTGACGGTGTGCTCCACCGACGCCGAATCGGTGACGTCGCACGTGAATGCGTAGGCGTTACCACCGAATTCGCGGATCTCGGCCACCAGGTCGTCGAGCGCTTCGGCGCTGCGGGCGAGCGCGAACACCGTCGCGCCGCGCTCGGCGACCGCGACGGCCGACGCCCGTCCGATGCCGCTGGAAGCTCCGGTGATGATGACGTGGCGGCCGATCAGGGGGCCGTTCGGATCGTCGCGTCGTGCCCGGTCGGGGTCGAGGTGTTCGGCCCAGTATCGCCACAGCTTCGGCGCATACGTTGCGAACTCGGGGACGCTGATTCCCTTGCCCTGCAACGCCTCTACCGTATTGTCCGAGGTGAACGTGGGGGCCAGGTCGACGACGTCGAGGATCTCGGCCGGGATGCCAAGCTGGGTGGCCGCCATGTTGCGCACGATCTTCGCCCGACCGGTGACCTTCAGGAACGGGGCGGCCACCGAGCCGGGCAGCGACCCGCGCAGCGGCGGCAGCCCGGCCGCCTCGGCCACGCCGCGGTAGATGCCCCGCAAACCAGTCGTCTTCGGTGCGGTCAGGTGGAACGTCTGGCCGTCCCATCCGTCGGCGTGCACGAGGGCTACCACCGCTTCGACGACATAGTCGACCGGCACGATGTTGGTGCGGCCGGTATCGGGCAGCACGATCGGGGTGAACTTCGGCAGTCGCGACAACTTCGCGAGCAAGCCGAAGAAGTAGTACGGGCCGTCGACCTTGTCCATCTCGCCGGTGCGCGAGTCGCCGACGACCACGGCGGGCCGGTAGACCCGGTAACGCAGGCCGGGCGCCGACCGCACCAGCATCTCGGCCTCGAACTTGGTCTGGTGATACGGCGTCGGGAGGTCCTGTGCGACGTCGAAGTCGTCCTCGGTGTACTCGCCGGGGAAGCTGCCGGCCACCGCGATCGACGACACGTGGTGCAACGTCGCGTCGAGCCGTTTGGCGAGGTCGATCACCGCACGCGTGCCGTCGACGTTGGCAGCACGCTGGGTGTCCTCGTCGACGGTGATGTCGTAGATCGCGGCGCAGTGCACCACGTGGTCGACGTCGCCGATCTCGGCGCCCGAGTCCTCGGTGATCCCCAGGTCGGCCTGAGTCAGGTCGCCGACCAGCGGCTTCACCCGGTCGCCCCAGTCTTCGGCGAGGCGCTCGAACCGGGCGAGGGACTCCCGACGCACCAGCACCCACACTTCGGCGTCACTGCTGAGGGTCAAGATGCGGGACACGATGCGGCGGCCAATAAACCCGGTACCGCCGGTAACGACATAGCGCATGCGAGCCATGGTCACCCCTTACCGGGCAAAGGTCAACACCGTGTGACCCGATCGAGGGACGTGCCCTCGTGCCGGTCCCCGGCGGCGGCTATCGTCCGTCACAGCCACCTCAGACTTCTAGGGAGAGACGAATGCCGATCAACCCGGACGCCATCGGTGCCAAGACCGCACCGCAGCCCTTCGCGTGGACCGACCGCGACACCCTGCTGTACGCGCTGGGCGTCGGCGCGGGCACCAAGGATCTGGCCTTCACCACCGAGAACAGCCACGACATCGAGCAGCAGGTGCTGCCCACCTACGCCGTCATCGCCTGCCCGGCATGGGGTGCGGTCGGCGAGGTCGGCACGTTCAACTTCGGCATGTTGCTGCACGGCAGCCAGCAGATTCGGCTGCACGCGCCGCTGCCGCCGTCCGGCAGGTTGAACGTGTACTCCGAGGTCGTCGACATCCAGGACAAGGGCGAGGGCAAGAACGCCATCCTGGTGTTCAAGGGCATCGGCACCGATCCCGACACCGGCGACGTGGTCGCCGAGTCGGTGTCCACCGCGGTGATCCGCGGCGAAGGCGGCTTCGGCGGACAGCCGGGTGAGCGGCCGGTGGCTCCGGTGTTCCCCGACCGCGAGGCCGACGCGAAGGTGGCGCTACCCACCACGGAGGATCAGCCGCTGATCTACCGGTTGTCCGGTGACCGCAACCCGCTGCACAGCGATCCGTGGTTCGCGCAGAATCTCGCCGGGTTCCCCAAGCCAATCCTGCACGGGCTGTGCACCTATGGCGTCGCGGGCCGCGTACTGGTGGCCGAACTCGGTGGGGGCGACGCGACGAAGATCAGGGCGGTCGGCGCGCGTTTCACCTCACCGGTGTTCCCCGGTGAGACGCTGACGACGTCGGTCTGGAAGACCGAGCCAGGCCACGCGGTCTTCCGCACCGAGGCCGCAGAGGCCGACGGATCGAATGCGCGGGTCGTGCTCGACGACGGCACCGTGGAGTACCTGGACTAGCTACCAGGTTTGTTCGGCGGCACGCACCAGGATCTCGTTGACCGCGACGCGGCGATCGCGGGTCACGATGTAGGTCACCGCGTCGGCGATGTCCGCGGGCTCCAGCTTCACCATGCCGGGACTGCGCGCCTCGATGGCTTGGCGGTCGGCTTCTGACAGGTTGTTCGTGATCTCGGTCTGCACGGTGCCGGGCTCGACGAGGCCGACCCTGACCCGCTGGCCGAGCACTTCCTGTCGGATGGCCTCGGAGAACGCGCCGACGCCGAACTTGGTCAGGGCGTACACGGCGGTGCCGGGCCGCGCGACGCGTCCCGCGGTGGAGCTGATGTTGACGACGTCGGCGACGCCGCGGGGTGAGTCGGCTGCCGCAGCGATGAGGTGCGGCAAGCTCGCGCGCGTAATGTACAGCAGGCCTTGCACATTCACGGTCAGCATCTTGTCCCAGTCCGCAGGGTCCGCCTCGGCGGCGGGACCGATCAACATCAGACCGGCATTGTTGACCACGGTGTCGAGGCGCCCCAGTTCGGTCACCACGGCGTCCACCGCGGCCGTCGCCTGCTGCTGATTCGACACGTCGGCCTCGACGGCAAGTGCGGTACCGCCGGTGGACTCGATGCGTGCCTTGAGCGCCTCGAGCCGGTCGCGGCGCCGCGCCAGCAGCGCGACGGCCGCACCCTCGGCGGCCAGGGCCAGCGCCGTCGCCTCGCCGATGCCGCTGCTAGCGCCGGTTACCAGCGCGACCGTGCCGTGAAGTTTCTGAGTCATGTTCAGATCTACCGGTCGACGGCGCCGGGTATTCCGAGCGGGGTCAACACACAGCGCGTTCCAAGGCGGCAAGGGACTGCTCGATGAAGTCCTCGCCGAACACCGGCACCCCGACGGTGTCGCGGAACTCCTGAACCGTTCCGCTCCAGTCGTACGTGAGCGTGACGTCGGTGCCCGCACCGTTCGGTGCCAGGTCGTAGCGCCACGACCAGCCTCCGGGATTGTGGTTGCCCGATTCGTCCAACTGTCCCGGAAGCCAGCCGATGGTCCGATCCTGGTCGAACTCGGTCACCACGTTGTGCATGACGTAGTGCCCACCTGCCTGCTCCAGGAACATGTTCACCGCGAACATCTGCCCCTCCGCCGTGACCGGGTCGGTGTCCACGGCATCTTGGACCCAGTCGCCGGGTTCGGTGTCCTTGTGGCGGGTCGGGTCGGTCAGCACGGCGAAGATCGCCGCCGGTGATGCCGCGATGGTGCGGGTGACGACGTAATGCTCGTCGATCGATGTGGTCATGCGTTGTCTTCTGACCCGTAGGCCTTCGCGATGTCCGGTGAGTCGAGCCAATTCGAGTA
>JAOPVF010000345.1 GCA_025963195.1 Mycobacterium sp.
CTGAGCTACGCGGGTGCGCGCAAGCAGTTCGGCCGCGCCATCGACGGATTCCAGCTGACCCAACAGAAACTCGCCGACATGACGCTCGAGTACGCCAAGGGATATCTGCTCGCGCTGCATCTGGGTCGGCGAAAGGATGCAATGGGTCTGGCAGGCCCGCAGGTCAGCCTCGGCAAGCTCAACAACGTGCGCGAAGCCCTGGCCATCGCCCGCACCGCGCGAACCATCCTTGGTGCCAGCGGCATCACGTCGGAGTATCCGGTCATGCGGCACGCCAACAACCTGGAGTCCGTGCTGACCTATGAAGGCACCAGCGAGATGCACACGTTGATGATCGGCCAGGCGCTCACCGGCGCAGCAGCGTTCCGGTGACGGCCGACGGTTGGGATGCATAGTGGCTGAACCGATTGACGACTACTTCACCGAGACGATCTCGGCGTTGCACGACGACGGTGCCCCGCCGACCTCCGACGGCGCGCTGAGCCCGCAGGCCTGGCTCGATCTGTTCGACGCGCAACTGGGCAGCCGCCATCTCGACCTTGCGGCGCGCTGGCTGCGTTCGCACGGGCAGGGTTTCTACACCATCGGCTCGTCGGGTCACGAGGGCAACGCCGCCGTGGCCGCGGCACTGCGGCCGACCGATCCGGCGTTGCTGCACTACCGCTCCGGCGGGTTCTTCCTGGCCCGCGCCGCACAAGTGGATGGCAGCGATCCGCTGCGCGACGTGCTGCTGAGCCTCGTCGGTGCGACGGAGGAACCGATTTCGGGTGGACGGCACAAGGTGTTCGGCAGACACGACCTGAACGTCATTCCACAGACATCGACCATCGCCTCGCACCTACCGAGGGCGGTCGGCGTCGCGTTCTCGATCGCACGCGCCAAGAAGTTGGGGATCGAATGCCCTTGGCCCAGTGACGCCCTCGCGGTCTGCAGCTTCGGCGATGCGTCGGTCAACCACTCCACCGCGGTCGGCGCGATCAACACCGCGATGCATGGTGCCTATCAGGGTCTGCCGATGCCGCTGCTGTTCGTCTGCGAGGACAACGGAATCGGCATCAGCGTGAAGACACCTCGCGGTTGGGTCGCCAGGACGTATGCGAATCGCGATGGCCTGGAGTACTTCAGCGCCGATGGCTCCGACCTCGACGACACCTTCCGCACCACCGCAGCCGCTGCGCAGTGGGTACGGACCCACCGCAGACCAGCGTTCCTGCATCTGCGCACCGTCCGACTGATGGCGCACGCAGGATCCGACTACGAAGCCGCCTACCGGCAGCCGAAGGAGATCGTTGCCGACTATGACCGGGATCCCGTGCTGTGCACCGCAAAGTCGCTCGTCTGGCACGGTCTGCTCACGCCGACCCAGGTGGTGGAGCGCTACGAGGCCAAGCGATCCCAGGTCATCGAGATGGCTACCGAGGTCGCCGATCTGGCCCAACTCGACAGTGCCCATGCGGTGATGGAACCACTGCGGGCGAGTCGGGACGAGGCTGTTGCAGTCTCCAAACGCCCGCTCGCGACGAACGTCGATGGTGGTGACGAAACACCCCTGACCGTGGCGCTGGCCATCAACCGCGCGCTGCAGGACGTGCTGGCCCGCCGGCCCGAGGCGCTGCTCTTCGGGGAGGACGTGGGTCGTAAGGGCGGCGTGTACGGCGTGACTCGTGGCCTGCAATCCAAGGCCGGTTCCGCGCGAGTCTTCGATACGCTGCTCGACGAACAAGCGATCCTCGGCTTGGCCCTGGGCGCCGGAGTGTCTGGGCTGCTTCCGATTCCAGAGATTCAGTACCTCGCCTACGTACACAACGCGGCCGACCAGATCCGCGGCGAGGGCGCGACCCTGCAGTTCTTCGCCAATCGGCAGTACCGCAACCCGATGGTGGTGCGCATCGCTGGATACGCCTACCAGAAGGGCTTCGGCGGGCACTTCCACAACGACAACTCGATCGCGGCGCTACGCGACATCCCCGGTGTCGTGATCGCCTCGCCTGCGCGCCCCGACGATGCCGCCGCCATGATGCAGAGCTGTGTCGAGGCCGCCTCGGCGGCGGGCGTCGTCTGCATCTTCCTCGAACCCATCGCGCTCTACCACACGCGGGACCTCTACGACGATGGCGACGACGGCTGGTTGGCGCGCTATCCCGACCTCACTGCAGAACCCCACGCGCCGATCGGGCGGGCCCGCACCTACGGTCACGGGAGTGATCTGACCCTGCTCACATACGGCAACGGGTTGAGGATGAGCCTGCGCGTGGCGCAGAAACTCGAGCGCATCGGCATCACTAGCCGCACCGTCGATCTGCGCTGGCTTGCGCCGCTTCCGGTCGACGACATCATCCGGGAGGCGAATGCCACCGGCACGGTGCTGATCGTCGACGAGACGCGCAAGACCGGGGGAGTCGGGGAAGGGGTTCTTGCCGCCCTGCTCGAACACGGATTCACCGGCCGACTCGATCGGGTGGCGAGCTCTGACAGCTTCATCGCCCTCGGTGACGCCGCGCTCGAAGTGCTGCTGTCGGAGGACGACATCGAGGCCGCAGCGATGAAGCTGGTTGGCTCCGCTTAGCGTCCTGGCCGCCCAACGCCTAGAAGACCGACCATCCGGCGAGCCGCGCGAACTCCTCGATGGCGGCGATGCCGCCTGCGGAGTTCCCGTCCGCGTCGAGGGGTGGGCTCCACACGCACACGGTGCCGAGCCCCGGCATCACGGCGAGAACCCCTCCGCCGATGCCGCTCTTGGCGGGCAGTCCGATGCGGTACGCGATGTCTCCGGCGGCGCCGTACATCCCCGATGTGAGCAGCACCGCGTTGACCCGCCGGATCGTCGCGGCATCGAGTGGGCCTGGCCCGCACCGGTCGGCGAGGAACAACGCGGCGGTGGCCACAGTCTGCGCCGTGGCGGTGATGGCGCATTGAGCGAAGTACTGGCTGAGCACCTCATCAATGGGGTTGTTCAGCCTGCCGTGCTCCGCAAGGACGTGCGCAATGGCGGAGTTGCGGTGTCCGGTCAGTGTTTCGGAGAGTGCAACTGCGTCGTCGGACGTGACGTCGGTCAATGGACTGGACGACCGCAGCATCTCGATGGTGGCGGCGACGGCGTCGCCGGTGTGGCTCAGCAGACGGTCGGTGACGACGAGCGCCCCTGAGTTGACGAAGGGGTTGGGCGGGCGCCCATGGGTGCGTTCGAGGTCGGCAACCGAGCCGTACCCGGCATTCGTGGGGTCCCATCCGACGTCGGACCATGCGCCAGGGGCGTGGCGCAGCAGCGCGCAAAGGGCGAATAACTTCGACAGGCTCTGGATGGAGAACGGTTCGGTGTTGTCTCCGAGTTGAGCGACGGTGCCGTCGACGGTGGCGACGGCGATCGCGAACTTCGTCGCAGTCACTCTGGCCAGTGCGGGAATCTGGGTGCTTACCAGCCCATGTCGAGCAGCGCGACGGCCGTGGTCGGCCGCGGCCCGCAGATGAGCGGTGAGCTCGTCTGCGCAGGTGATGCGGCCGGGATGGGTGTGCACGTGCGGCACCTCCGGTTCTCAACTCCGTTGTTGTGAACAGCATGTCACGTGCTCAACCATTAGGTCTATAGGTCTTGTTTTTAGGTCTTTTCGGTTCTACTCTCACCTCACCCGAGACGAAAGGCAGGCTGTCATGGCCGTCAAACCAGTATCGGCGGCCGAGGCCGCCACCGAACCGCCTGCGAGTCACACACTCAAGCGCGGTGCGATCGGCCTAGCCGGCGTGGTGTTCATGGTGGTCGCGTTCTCGGCCCCGATCACCGCGATGACCGGCAATCTTCCCGTCGCGGTCGGGTTCGGCAACGGACTGGGCGCGCCGGGTGGCTTCGTGATCGCCACCATCGTGCTGACCATCTTCAGCGTCGGATTCGTCGCGCTGGCCCGCCACATCACGGCAGCCGGAGCGTTCTACACCTTCGTCTCACGCGGCTGGTCGAAGATTCCCGGCCTTCCTGCAGGCGTGATGTCGATGTTCACCTACATGACGATGGAAGCCGGCCTCATCGGCATCTTCTCGGCCTTCGCCGATCAGGCCTTCACCGATCAGCTGGGTGTGGATCTGCCGTGGGTGGTCTATGCCGCTATCTGTGTGATCGTCATTGCGGTGCTCTCCCATTGGGACATCTCGGTGGCCGCCAAGGTGCTCGCCGTGGTCCTGGTATGCGAGATCGGGATGCTGACGATTGCCGCGGCCGCGTCGTTGGCTCACCACCCCTACGGGTTCAGCTGGACATCGCTGAACCCGGTGACGGCGTTGAGCACCAACGGAGTCGCCGGTGGCGTGGTCGGGCTGGGCCTGTTGATGGCGTTCTGGTCCTGGGTCGGCTTCGAGTCGACGGCGATCTACGGCGAGGAGTCGACGAATCCGAAGAAGGTCGTTCCGCAGGCCACGATGATCGCCGTCATCGGTATCGGCGTGTTCTACACGTTCATCTCGTGGGGCGTCATCGTAGGCAACGGTCCGACGAAGGCCGTCGAGCTGGCCGCGAGCGCAACCCCATTCGACCTGCTCTACGCACCGACCCTGCAGTACGTCGGGCAGTGGGGTGTGACCGTATTCGAGTGGCTGGTGCTTGGCGGCTCGTTCGCGTGCGCCCTGGCAATCCACAACTCGGCTGCGCGGTATCTGTTCGCGTTCGGCCGCGACGGACTGTTGTGGCGCAGGCTCGGTGAGGCTCATCCCAGGCACGCCTCGCCGTGGATCGCCTCGTTGACCCAGAGCGTGTTCGCCGCCGTGCTGCTGGTGATCTGCGCGGCCACTGGGTCCGACCCGTACGCCGTGTTGTTCGTCCTAGTCGCGATCCTGGCGACGTTGTGTCTGCTGATCGTGCAGACCATGTCATCGATCTCCACCGTGGTGTACTTCCACGTAAAGAAGGAGCACCCGGAAACGGCCAACTGGTGGCGCACCTTCTTGGCACCCATCATTGGCGGCGCTGGCATGGTCTACGTGATCTACCTGATGGCATCCAACATGTCGGCTGCCGCCGGGACCGCGTCGGGATCGCTGTTCTTCAAGGCGATTCCGTTCATCGTGGTGGGATTGCTGGTCGGATCGATCGGCCTTGCCTTGTATTGGCGCAAGGCGCGGCCCGACATCTACGAGCGCATCGGTTCGACGGTCTTCGACGACAAGTCGGGGCAGTAGCGCCGATGACCGACTGGTCGACGATGAATGTGCTGGTGACCGGTGGTAGCCAGGGAATCGGGTTGGGAGTGGCCGAGGGATTCGCCAAGGCAGGTGCCGCGGTGGCGATCAGTGGGCGGTCGGGGGGCACCCTAGAGGCCGCCGCTGGGCGACTGCGCGAGCACGGCGGTCACGTCGAGATCATTGCGGCCGACGTCTCCGATCGGGCCTCTTGCTCGCGGATGGCAGCGGAGGCAGAACAGGCTCTAGGCGGTCTGGACGTGCTGTGCGCCAACGCAGGTATCTATCCCGAGCGGCCACTCGACGATCTCGACGACGCCGACCTCGCGTCCATCTTCGCCACCAATGTGGCGGGCACCATCTTCAGTGTCCAGGCGTGCCGTTCGGCGCTGCGCCAGAGTGGGCGCGGCCGGGTGGTGGTGACGTCGTCGATCACCGGACCCATCACCGGCTACGCGGGACTGGGCCACTATGGCGCCAGCAAGGCCGCCCAGTTGGGCTTCGTGCGGACCGCCGCGCTCGAACTCGCCGCCGATGCGATCACCATCAACGCGGTACTGCCGGGGAGTATCCGTACTGAAGGGCTCGACGGATTGGGTGCGGGGGCAATCGCCAAGATGGTGGCGTGCATCCCGCAGCGTCGCCTCGGTACGCCCGCTGACATCGCCTGCGCCATCATGTATTTCGCGAGTGAGGAAGCATCCTTCGTTACCGGTCAGACACTAGTGGTCGACGGTGGACAGACGCTGCCGGAACTGCCCGGGAACTCCTGAATCGGGCAGCCCGTCGTCTTAGCGCTTGGCCCAGGACTCGATGGTGTTGCGGGTGTCGTTGATGTGTTCCTCCATGCGTGCCGCTGCCACTTCGGGCTCACGATTCTCGATCGCTTCGAGGATCGTTTCGTGGTAGTCGTTGGCATTGGGCTCCAGCCGGCCGAAGATCGCTCCGACGGGCAGCCACATCCGGCGTCGCGCATCGCCGACGGCGGTGAACAGCCGCTCGTTCTGCGCCGCGTGTGCGATGCCCATGTGGAAGGCCGTGTCCAGTGTCTGAAATTCGGTGGTGTGCTGGGCGGACTGATCGACTAGGGCCGTCTCTAGCGCGGCGTCCATTCCGGCGAGGAGCTTGTGCAGATCGGTCAGGTCCGCGGCGCGACGGCGTTGAGCCGCCAGTCGCGTCGCGCCGGTCTCGACGATGACCCGGTAGTCGAATGCGTCACGGATCGCGCGCTTGTTGCTGCGCAACTCACGCCGCATCTGCGCGGCGTCGACCGGAGGAGCCTGGACGGTGAAGCCGCCGCCGCGACCGCGCCGTACCGCAATCAGCCCCTCCCGCTCCAGGACTGCCACGGCCGTGCGCACGGTGGTCCGCGACACGTCGAGCATCTCAGACAGTTCACGTTCGGTGGGGAGCCGGTCACCCGGCCGAAACTGGCCCATCTCCAGTGCTCTGCGCATCTGGTCGACTACCAGCTCGTGTGCCGGTATCTGCCGGACCGGACTCAACACCGCTCCACTCGACGCCATGTCAGGCCCCTTCCGTGTCGGCCAAAGGTTACCGCAACGGGGCCCGTAAAGGCTTTTGCCTCGCCCTTTAGACCAAGAACGGGGAGAGGCGGCATACGCGCCCCAGGGTGCGATTTTTAAAGACCTAAAAACTTGACCAATAGTTCTTTATCGATGAGACTGGTTTGGAGCTTGGAGATTCTGGTCACCGTCCGGAAGGAAGAAGTGTTGAGCAACAAGGTCATCGTGACGGGAGGGGCCGGGGTCATCGGCCAGGCCATCTGTCGCCGCCTCCTACAAGGTGGATACGTCCCGGTCGTCGCCGACCTCAAGCACAGCGTCGATGCGTTGGACCTCGCGGAGGCGGGCTTGACCAGTGCGCTCGCCGTCGCCATGGACGTCACCGACCGGGAAAGCGTTTCCTCGGCAACGGCTTCGGCGGTCGACGAAGGCGACACTGTGTTCGGACTCGTCAACTGTGCCGGAATCTTGCGGGACTCATTCCTCGGCGAACTGGACGAGGCCAAGCTCGAGCTGATGTTCCAGGTGAACATCGCCGGGATGGCTCGGGTAACCGACGCGGTCGCGCCGCTGCTGACCAACGGGAGCGCCATCGTCAACGTCGGCAGCGTCACGGGGCACTTCGGCAGGTTTCGCGGCGCGTCGGTCTACGGGGCGACGAAAGCCGGTGTCGCGGCTTACACCCGTTATCTCGCCGAGGAACTCGCTCCGCGCGGAATCCGCGTCAACAACGTTGCACCAGGGGTGATCCGAGCTCCCATGAGCCCATCGATGGCACGAGTATCGGGCGGCGAGGAGATCAGCGCCGGATACGCGATGCTCAAGCGCATCGGCGAACCCGAGGAAGTCGCCGAGGTGGTCGAGTTCCTGCTCTCGCCGCGCGCCTCGTTCATCACCGCGCAGACCCTTCTCGTCGATGGCGGTGTGGTCGCGTGGTGAGCACCTCGGCACTGACCGACTCGACCCAGGCCGTGTTCACCTCGATCGAGGAGGCCAACGCCGTGGCATTCGAGCGGCTGGATGCCGCCGACCCGTGGGTGGTCGACGTACAACAGGCGCGCGACGCGTTGCCCGGGTATCGCGACAATTTGGTGCTGACCTCAGGCGCGCCGATGTCGTGGCACGACTACACCGGTGGGCAGCGCGAAGCGCTCATCGGCGGCGCCCGCTTCGAAGGGCTTGCCGACAGCCACGACGACGCAATCGCGGGTTTCGCATCCGGCCGCATCGAGCTGGGCGGCTGCCACGAGTACTCGGCCGTCGGGTCGCTTGCTGGTATCTACACCGCGTCGATGCCGGTGTTCGTGGTCGAGAACCGCACCCACGGCAACCGTGGCTTCTGCAACTTCTACGAGGGCAAGGAGCCACGCAGGCTCAACTACGGCTGCTACGACGAGGGCGTGCACCAGCGTCTCCTGCAGGTCAACACCGAGCTTGCCCCGGTCGTTGGTGAAGCAATCCGTCGGCGCGGCGGCATCGCGCTCAAGCCGCTCATCGCCCGCGCATTGCGCATGGGGGACGAAGTGCACAGCCGCAATGCAGCGGCCTCCGTGCTGTTCAACCGTGAGATCCTGCCCGCCATCCTCGACATGGTCGACGATCACGTCCCCGGTGTCCGGGATGCGATGCTGCATCTGGCAGAGAACGACTACTTCTTCCTGCGGTTGTCGATGGCCGCCGCCAAGGCCTCCGCCGACGCGATGGTCGTGCCCGGCTCCACCTTGGTTTCCGCGATGGGCTTCAGCTGCCGCGGATTTGCGATCAAGCTGGCAGGCACCGGCGACACGTGGTTCGAAGGACCGCCGCCGATCCACCAGGGCAAGCTGTTCTCCGGGCACACCGAAGACGAGATCACCTGGATGGGTGGTGAATCGCCAATCACCGAGACGGTGGGACTGGGTGGGTTCGCGCAAGCCTGCGCACTGTCGCTGCAGGAGTATCAGGGCGGTTCGCCGGAGGCGATGATCGAACGAAACCGCGAGATGTACAGGATCACCCACGGCGAGAACGGTTCCTACCGCATCCCGCAGTTCGGGTTCCGCGGCACCCCGACGGGCATCGACGCCCGCAAGGTCCTCGATACCGGCGTCCTGCCGGTGATGGACGTAGGCCTGGCCGGGCGCGACGGCGGCCAGATCGGGGCAGGTGTCATCCGTGCGCCTCGGGAGTGCTTCGTCGATGCGCTCGCCGAGCACGAGCACAGGTTCGGCGCGCAGTGACCGTCGCTCCGTCGGCCAAGTCTCTATCGTTGACGTTCAGCGGCGGAGCGGCGCTCGTCACGGGCGCGGCATCGGGAATCGGCGAGGCCATCGGCCGCACGCTGATGTCGGCTGGTGTGCGCACGATCCGGCTCGACGTGAACGCCCCGAACACCGACGCGAGCTACGGACCGGACCTGCAGGCCTGCTGCGTGGCCGACGTTCGCGACGTGGACCTACTTGGCTCGCTCACCGACAGCGGCGCACGCCCCGAGGACGTCGCCTATCTGGTGAATTGCGCTGGGATCTTGGACAACACCGGTTTCAGTGCTGTCGGCCGGGACGCGTGGCTGCGATGCCTCGAGGTCAATCTCGTTGGTGCCTACAACGTCATCGACGCGCTGTCCCCGGTGTTGCGCCGCGCATCCACTGCCGCGATCGTCAACATCACTTCGATCGAGGCGGCACGCGTCATCGCACTGACCGATCCCGACCCCACCCCGCAGTACGCGGCGTCGAAGGCTGGCCTGCACATGCTGACCCAAACAGCCGCTCGCGCATTGGCAGTCGACGGAGTCCGGGTGAACAGCGTATCCCCGGGATTCGTGGCGACGCCGATGGCAGCAGCCCACGGGGCTACCGACGAGTTGCCGGCCTCGCTTGCGTATCGGGTGCCCATGGGCCGGTTCGCCACCCCTGGCGACATCGCCGACGCCGTGGTCTTCTTGCTCAGTGATCAAGCCGGATACATCACAGGTGCCGATCTTCGCGTCGACGGAGGGTTCCAGCTGACATGATGGGAAGCACACGCATCGGCACCTGGGACGAGCGCGCCAGGGGCACGTTCGGCGTGGCCACCGAGCGCTTCGGCGCAGGGGAGTGGGCAGCAGCAGCCACCCTGATCGAGCAGTCGGTCACCGAAGCGGATGAACTGCGTGATGTCTACGAACGATGGCCGGCCGCCACACTCGGTTGGCTACGTGACCGCGGCGTAGAGCAGTCCTCGATCGACGGCGCGCTGGCACGACTCACCGACTTGATCGGTGACCGGGCCATGGCCGGTATAGAGGCCGAATGGCCCGTGTTCACCACGGCGGTAGAGCGCGCCGCGCGGGCATGCCGCAGCGCGCACCCGTCCGCGGTCGCCGACATCGAAGACGCCCGTCGGCAATGGCAAGACATACACGACCGCGCGGTTGACCGGGTCAGTGGAATCATCGACATCGCCGTGAGAGTGGCCGGCGAGGACTGCCTTGGCGAGCTGTGGGACTTCCTGATGAGTGATTGGTACGACGTGCACACCCGCAGTTACTCGCTGCACGCCCAGCCGTGGAGTCAATCGGCACACCAACTCGTGGTCGCCATCGTCGACGGATTCCACGCGCACCTGACCGGTGTCGGGCGGCAGGGCGACATCGAGGTCATCGAAGAGCCAACGCGTACCGGATTCCGCTTCGCCCCATGCGGATCCGGTGGACGCTCCCTCGATGCGCGCATCACCGACGGCCAGCCACGTGCCGCGGCGCCGTTTGGCTTTGCCGTCACCACCACGCCGCACGACTGGGCGTGGAACACCGTGGGGATCTGCTCGTACTGCGTGCACTGCTGTCAGCTCAACGAGGTCATGCCGATCGACCGGTTGGGCTATCCCACCCGCGTCATCGACCCTCCGACGTGGGACGCGGCCCAACCCGCGACCTCGTGCACGTGGTGGGTCTACCACGATCCAGCCGACGTTCCTGACCACGTCTATCGGCGAGTGGGGCGGGACCCGTCGCGCCGACCTGCCCGGCAAGGGGCTGCGTCGTGACCGGTACCGTTGCGATGACCCAACTGGAAGTCGCCGACTACGACCTCGGCATCCGCGGAAAGCTGGTGCGCCGAGAGAAGACGCTGCACGCGTCCAGCTTAGCCTTCTGCACCATCCTCTACGGCCTCTCCCTGGTCGACGAGGTCACCGACACCCCATTCAGCAACGCAGGCAACGGTTATCCCGATGCGCTCCTGCGGCCCGACGAGTCCACCCGCATCGACCTGCCCTGGCGTCCGGGAACCGACGCGGTCATCGCCGACCTGACCGATGCCGACGGCCAGCCGGTCGAGACGTCGCCACGTACGGTGCTGCGGTCGTTGGTCGGTCGCTACTCTGATCTGGATCTGCACCCGGTCCTCGGCTTCGAGTACGAGGTCTGGCTCTTCGACGACGACCCGACCGACGTCGATGTCGCGGGACGACGCCCGCACGGCAGAACCGAGAATGCCTACAGTCTCTTGCGCGGTGCCGAAATCAACACCTTGGCAATTGAATTCATCAATCGAATGCATCACGTCGGCATCGAGATCGAGATGTTCCACGCCGAGCTGGGGCCTGGCTTCTTCGAGTTCACCCTGGCACCCGCACCCGCGGGGCAGGCCGCGGACAGCGCAGTACGAGCACGCCAGTACCTCCGCGACCTGTGTGCCGAAAGGGGACTGCACGCCAGCTTCATGGCCAAGCCGTTCGCCGACAAGTCGGGCGCGGGTGGACACGTACATTCCAGCCTGAACCGCGACGGTGCCAACGTCTTCGCCGACCAGCAGCGAAGCCTTTCCACCGAAGGCCGCCACTACCTCGCAGGACTGTTGGCGGGCATGCCCAACACCACTGTGATGCTCAACCCCTACGTCAACTCCTACAAGCGGATTGACCCGGAGATGTTCACCCCGGTGACGGCCACCTGGGGCCACGATGATCGCGGAGCGGCATGTCGAGTGATCCTCACCGATCGCAGTTCGGCGCGAGTGGAACATCGCCGTCCCGGCGCCGACGCGAATCCCTACATCGTGGCGGCGGCCATCCTGGCAGCAGGGCTACACGGTCTGCTGGAGAACTCGGCTCTGCCTGCCCTCGACGAGGAACCCGCCGAGCTGCCCGGTGACCTGGCCAGTGCCGTCACGCAATTCGAGACGTCAACGTGGCTGGTCGAGTTGCTGGGCAAGCCCTTCTGCACCTCTTTCGCCGCGACGCGCCGCGCTGAATCCGACCGGTATGACCAATGGCTACGCCGAACCATCACCACCTGGGAACTCAATCGGCACTTGGAGCACCAATGAGCACTGAATCGGTACGTCTCGACATCAACCAGTTCGACGAGCTGGCCCGCACCGGTGAGATCAACACTGTCATCTGCGCGACCCCCGACCCGTACGGTCGACTCGTCGGCAAGCGTTTGACCATCCAAGCATTCAGATCTCTGGGTCTGACCGGCGACGGAATCAACGCCAGCAGCTTCATCTTCGCCGTCGATCTGGAGATGAACCCACTCAACCTTCCGGTGTCCAACGCCTCCAACGGATGGGCCGACATCCGGCTGGTCCCCGACCTCACCACGATGCGCCGGGTGCCATGGGAACTCAACGCGGCACTGGTCATCTGCGACGTCTACGAAGCCGCCTCCGACGATCTTCTGTCAGTGGCGCCCCGCACCATCCTTCGCCATCAGATCGAACAAGCCGCACACCGTGGAGTGCACTTCAAGTTCGCCTCGGAGCTCGAATTCTTCTTGGCGACCACGCCGCCGCGGGAGGCGTGGGTGCGCGGCTACCAGAACCTGACGATGTTGTCGGACTACCGATCCGACTACCAGATGATTCAATCCAGTCGCGACGACTGGTTCATCGAACAGATCCGGAACCAGATGCCCGACTTCGGGGTGTCGATCGAATCATCCAAGCCCGAATGGGGTTTGGGGCAGCAGGAGATCACGCTCGACTACTGCGAGGCACTGGAGATGGCCGACCGCCACGTGCTGTTCAAGTACGGCGTCAAGCAACTGGCACACCGCGCCGATCTCACCGTCACGTTCATGGCCAAGCCGAAGATCGACGAGGTCGGATCGTCGTGTCACCTGCACGTCAGCATGTGGTCGGCTGATGGCGAAAGCCTCTGCTGGTCCTGCGAGCCCTCCGGCGGCATGTCGGCCGCGTTCGGCTCGTTCGTTGCAGGCCAGCTCGCCCACGCGTCCGATTTGACGCTGATGTTCGCTCCTACCGTCAACTCCTACAAGCGCTTCCAGCCCGACCAGTTTGCGGGGACCGCCATCGCCGTCGGCAACGACAACCGCTCTTGCGCATTTCGACTTGTCGGCAACGGGCCGTCGTACCGGGTCGAGAACCGCATACCAGGCGGGGACGTGAACCCCTATTACGCGTACTCGGCAACGATTGCCGCGGGCCTCGACGGAATCGAACGCGAACTCCCCACCCCGGAGATCTTCGACGGCAATGCCTGGTCCGGAGAAGACATCACCACCGTCCCCACGTCCTTGCACAGGGCGCTCGACCTGTTCGTCGACTGCAAGATGGCCCGCGCCGCGCTCGGTGACGACGTCTTCGACCACCTGCTCAGCTCCGCCCGCAACGAGCTCGTCGCGTTCGACTCCCACGCCGTCACCGATTGGGAGATGCGCCGCTACTACGAGCGCGTCTAAGCACCGGCACGTCCCCGATCCACGAAGAACCAAGGAATCCAACGAATGCCAATCGATCCCATCGCCCAGAAGATGCTCGACGACGCGAAGAACTCCGGACGTCCCAACGCCCACCTGCTTCCCGTCGAGACTGCACGCCAGAACTTCGAGGACACCTTCGGCGCGCTGGCCAAACCACCCGTCCACCAGGTCGTCGACGTGGAGATTCCGACCCGCGACGGCGCATCGATTCCTGGCACGCTCTACCTGCCTGGCGAAGGCGCCTTGCCGCTGACCGTGTACTACCACGGCGGAGGCTGGTTGCTCGGCAGCGTTGATTCGCACGACACCACAACCCGGCTGTTGGCCAACGCATCTGGCAGCGCGGTGCTTTCGGTCGGCTACCGTCGCGGCCCCGACTTCAGATTCCCCACCGCCGTCGAGGATGCCATCGACGCACTGCTGTGGGCAGTCAGCCCGGCGGCCGGTCTCGAGGTCGATACCGCTCGCCTTGCCGTCGCCGGTGACAGCGCGGGCGGCAACCTCGCAGGCGCAGTCGCGATCCACGCAAGGGACAGGGGCGCGCCGCAGCTGCGCCACCAGCTGCTCGTCTACCCAGTGACCACCACCGATCTGGGGCGCGGCATGGACACCACGTACGACGGCGTAATGCTGGAACGCGATGAGCTGCAGTGGCATCAGGACAACTACCTGCCCAGCCCCGACCATGCCGTCGATTCACGGGTCAACATCCTCGACGCCGACCTGGCCGGTCTGCCCGACACCACCATCATCCTGGCCGAATGCGATCCCATCCGACCGCAGGGCGAGCTCTACGGCGCGGCACTCGAGTCTGCCGGCGTACCCACCCGAAGCCACCTGACCCTGGGTATGGTGCATGGCTTCTTCGGGCTCGATGAGGTGTTTCCCACGGCCACCGACGCCATGACCTTCGCGGGGGAGCGTCTGGCCGACGCCTTCGCGGCCGCCGACCGATGAACGGGACCGCGCTCGTCACGGGCGCGGGCGGTGGTATCGGCCTTGCCACCGTGCGGCGCCTCGTCAACGAGGGGCTGGACGTGGTGGCAAGCGACGTCAAGTACGCGGTGCCCGATCTTCCGGCAGAAGCCCGGTACGTCCCCTTCGATCTCCTTGGCAGCGATCCCGCGACGCTGGTGGCGACATTCGACGGCACGGGCCTGGACTATCTCGTCAACGCAGCCGGCGTCGCCATGTTCGACCGCGACGGGTCAGCGCTCGAAATCGACGAATCAGTCTGGGACGTGACGTTGGGCGTCAACCTGCACGGGTTGCGACGCCTCACTGCCGCTGCCGTGCCCTACCTCCGGAAGGCGACGGGAAAGGCCATCGTGAACGTGGCGAGCATCGCCGGACTGCGCGGTATGGACTCGCCGCTGGACGCCTACCAGGTCAGCAAGGCCGCCGTCGTATCGCTCACCAGAACCCTTGCGCTGCAACTGGGGCCGGACGGCATCCGCTGCAACACGGTATGTCCCGGCGCGATCCTGACCCCGATGATCGCTCCGCTATACGTCGAGAATCCAGGGCGTCGTACCAACATGGAGCAGCGAACACCGCTGCGTCGCCTCGGCAAGCCGGAAGACATCGCCGACGGCGTCGCCTTCCTTCTCTCGGACGCGGCCTCGTTCATCACCGCGACCGACCTCGTCATCGACGGGGGATGGACGGCACAGATCAAGTAGCACGCGGCGCACGGAATCCCGGCGAGCCATTGACGACCCAAACATTGGGCCAAATGCCCAACCTATAGCACTTTACCCAGTAAGCGCGAGCGAGGAGATACTCGGATGAACGCACCCGACCTGACAGCGCGAGTGGCGATCATCGGTGCTGGTTTCAGCGGAATCGCAGCCGCAGTCGCTTTGCGCAAGAAGGGAATCGAAGACTTCGTCATCTTCGAGAAAGCCCCTGGTCTTGGCGGAACGTGGTGGTACAACCGCTATCCCGGTGCCGAGGTCGACCTCGAGTCACACGTCTATTCCTTCTCCTACGCGCGCCATGACTGGTCCCGCACTCACGCTGGATGGCAGGAGCTCCAGGACTACCTCGTCGAGGTCGCTGACGAGTGGGAGCTCCCGCGTCGGATGCGCTTCGATGAGAAGGTCGAGGCCGTGACGTGGTCGGACACCGACGAGACCTACACCGTCAGCACCGCGTCCGGTATCGACCATGGACCGTTCAGTGCCATCATCAGTGCCGTCGGATTCCTAAACATCCCCGTCGTGCCACCCTTCGCCCACGGTGACAACGACTTCCAGGGTGCCATGTGCCACACCTCGTCGTGGATCGACGGTTTGGACATGACGGGAAAGTCCGTCGGCATCGTAGGCACGGGCTCGTCCGCCGTCCAGGTGGTCACGGAAGCCGAGAAGGTCGCCGCCGAGGTCAAGATCTTTCAACTCGAGCCCAACTGGATCGTGCCGAAGAACAGCCGCGACTTCACGCCCACCGAGCGCCGCCTCAACAAGCTCCCTCCCGTGTACGCCTGGCGGCGACTGATGCTCTACCTGGACTACGACCGGCGGCAATACTTCTCCAGCCATGCTCGCAGCGATGGCTGGTTCAACAAGCATCGTCACGTCGTCGCACAGCAGTTCCTGCGCAGCGAGCTCGCGTCCAGGCCGGAGCTGATTGACTTGGCCACACCGGAATTCGTGTTCGAAGGCAGACGCACTGTCGTTAGCGACACCTACTACGCATCGCTGTGCAACCCCAAGGTGACCCTGGTCCCGCACGGCGTCAAGGGGCTGACCCGAACCGGCGCCGTCGACGCCAACGGCGACGAGCACGACCTCGACGTCATCGTGTTGGCCACGGGGTTCGACGCCGCCAACTACCTCGGCAACTACGAGGTGTACGGGCGCGGCAGCGCCGAGTTGCATGGCGTGTGGCGGGGTGAACCGGAAGCCTTCCTCGGCATGATGGTCCCCGGATTCCCGAACTTCTTCATCATGTACGGGCCCAACACGAATTCCGTACCCCTCGTGCACTTCTACGAGGCTCAAGCGAACTTCGCCGCCGCGCTGATCGCCCGCGCCGCGAAGAACGGCCGTCGTGTCATCGAGGTGCGTCGCTCGGCGTTCGTCATCTACAACGATTGGCTGCAAGCGCAGCTTGCAAAGACGGTCTGGGCAAGAACGAGCAACTACTTCCGCGCCGGGTCTGGAAAGGTCGTGTCGCAGTGGCCCTTCGGAGCCACGCCGTACATCCTGGCGACGAAGCTCCTGCGTCGCATCGCGGTGCGGATCTCCTAGCCGACTACGTGACTCTGCCGGTATTCATAGCTCTGCCGGTACTTTTGAGGTGATACTCCGACCGCGCGGTGGAAGTGGTAGCGCAGCGATGCGTAGGAGCCGAACCCGGATTGTTCGGCGATGCGATCCATGGTCAGCCCGGTGGACTCCAGCAGCCGGCGGGCTCGATCGATGCGAATCCTGGCGAGCAATCCCAACGGGGTGGTACCGAAGTGCTCGCGGAACTGGCGGTTGAGCGTGCGCACGCTGACCGATGCGTGGCTGGCGATGGCTCGCAGGTCCAGGGCGTCGAGGGCGTTCTCCTCCATCCAGTCGATCGTCGGTTGCAGGGGATGGCCGGCGTCCGCGGGCGCCGCGTGCTCCATGTATTGCGCCTGCCCGCCATCGCGCCATGCGGGGACTACCACCCGTCGCGCCGTGCGAGCCGCCAGGTCCGGTCCGGCGTCCTGACGAATCAGATGCAGGCAGAGGTCCAAGCCCGACGCCACTCCCGCGGCCGTCAGCACGGGACCCTCGTCGACGAACAGCACGCTGGGGTCGACGTCGACGGCGGGATATCGCCGCGCCAACTCGTCGGCGAACTGCCAGTGAGTGGTCGCCCGCCTGCCGTCGAGCAGCCCGGCGGCGGCCAGCGTGAAGGCCCCGACGCACATCGATGCGACGCGCGCACCGTTCTCGACGGCGGCGTGCAACGCGGAAATCACTTGCCGTTCAGGCTCTTCCATGAACAGGTGGCTTCCTGGCACCACCACCAGATCCGCGTCGACGAGGGCGTCCAACCCGTAGGCGGTGCGAATCTCGAGCATGCCCCAATCGGCGGTCGTCTTGATCGACGCGCTCTGCCCGCACACCCGGACATCGTAGGGCGGAGCCTCGGCTCCGGCCTCTGCTGCCGCCAGGTTGGCCATGCCGAAGACCTGGCCGGGAATCATCAGTTCGAAACCCATGACCTGGTCGAGTGCCAGTACCGCAATGATCATTGTGGCCATATCTTAACGATGTTCGGCGATCTGGCCACTGGTATCCGGAAGCTCCGGTCCGGCAGTGTTGCGGTATGGATCTCCCAGACTCCGACATCGCCACCGCCGCACAACAGTTCGTGTTCGACGTGTCGCCGGCCTTCGTCGCCAATCACAGCGTGCGCAGTTACCTGTTCGCCCGAGAGCTTGCCGCAGTCAAGGGATTGCAGCCCGACGTCGACTACGACGACGAGCTGGTGTTCCTCAGCTGCGTGTTGCACGACCTCGGCGCCACCGATCACGCGAACGGCGATCAGCGGTTCGAAGTGGACGGCGCCGACGCCGCGGCGCGCTTCCTGCATGAACGAGGGGTACAGGAGGATCGGGTCACGACCGTATGGCAGGCGATTACGCTGCACACCAGCATTGGCATAGCGCACAGGTTCGGTGTCGTGCATGCCGTCACCCACCTGGGGATCTCGACGGACATCGCAGGCACCGATCGAGAGACGCTCGCGCCTGGGTTTGCCGATCGTGTTCACGAGTCGTGGCCACGTCACGACCTCGGCTACGCGCTGACCGAAGTCATCGCCCGGCAGGTGGAGGCCAACCCGGCGAAGGGGCACCCCATGACCTTTCCCGGCCACATGCATCAGCTGATGTACCCGACGACGCCGGCGGTGACGTTCTTGGACGTCGTAGGTGCTTCGGGCTGGAACGATCAGCCGCTGGTGCACGGCTAGGCGGTCGCGCCGAGCAGCTCGTCGAACTCCGTAGCCGTGACCGGACGCGAATGAGCAGTGCAGTGCCGAACGGCGTTCAGAACAATCGCGACGATCGCGAACTGGGCGGCGCCCAACAGCACCAGAGGCCAGGCGGCGCCGGCGGCGACGGCGAGCGGTGCCGGATGCGGCGCAGGTGCGTTGCGCTCGTTCAGCTTGCCGACCACGAGGCCAACCCGATCGTGTTGATCACCCAGCCAAGCAAGTAGCAGGACAGAACGGTGGACATCACTGGGGCTCCTCGCTGGCGTCGGCACCTGTCTGGTGCCGGCCTCACACACTGTGTGGCGAGTGCCTTGGAGGATTCTTGCTGCCGAGGTAGTACCCCCGGCATAACCGTCGCCGGTGACACCAACGCGTGATGGCTGCCGTCCTGGGCGCGCATCGTCGTGGCCTTCACCGTCTCGATTCTGCCCACAGCGCCCCGGCCTCTTGCTCGGCCGCTGCGACGGCGGTGGCGAGGTCCAGTGCTGCGACGAGGAGATAGGTCTGGTCGCCATCCCCGTCCCCGCTGCCGTCGCACCGCGGCGCCTCCGCGATCACCGCGCCGTCGGGGGCGATGATCCGACTACGTCCGAGCAGTGCATTCGGCCCTGCGCCGCCGCACTGGTTGGCCATCAACCACCATTGACCATTCGCGAGCGCATTCGCCGGGTACAGGATGTCCCACCATGCTTCCGTCGCGGCCTCATAGGCGGAGATCGAGATCACCACCCGCGCACCAAGGTCGTGCAATGCTCGCGCGTACTCGGGATGGTCGCCGTCGAAACACACGCTGAGCCCGACGGTTCCGATTCCGTCGACGTCGACCACGGTTGGTTCCGAGCCTGCCGTGAACACGGCGTCCTCACCCAGCGGGGTGTACAAGTGCACCTTGCGATGTCGCGCCCGAAGGCTGCCATCCGGCGCGTAGACCACGGCGGTATTGAAGAGCCGCCCGTCCTGATCGACCTCCGGTACCGAACCCGCGAAGAGCCACACACCGTGTTTCACGGCTGCCCCTGCGAGGCGGCGTCCGCGCTCGCCGTCAAGTGGCTCGGCCGCGACGGCGGCGTCGGCGGCTAGCGACGTCGCGTCGTAACCGGATGCCCAGAGTTCGGGCAGCACTATGAGGTTGCAGCCCCGTGCGGCCAGCGATTCGATGTGAGTCAGCGCCGTATCCAGGTTTCGCCCAGGTTCGCCGCAGGCGGGGTGCCACTGTGCAATGCCGACCGTTGTCGTTCTCATGTTCCCGCCATCGTGGGTCGTCGACCGGCGGAGGTCAAACACGAGATTTCGATGCGCGGCATCTGGATGTTGGATGGGCCGTGATTCCAAGAACGCGTAGTCCTACTCATCCGCGACAGCCGCAACCCGGGCATGCTGGGTACATGCCCCAAACCAAGACCGGGACCGACGCACGGGAGGTCACCGACCCCACCGTCCCCGGCCGCGACCGCGCCGTCGACGTCGCCCGGCTCGCCGCGCTGGTGGTCGTCATGTTCGGGCACTGCGCGCTGCTGCTCGCCACCATCGACACCAATGGGCTGCACATCGGCAACCTGCTCGGCGAGCTGCCCGTCATCGCCCCCCTCACGTGGGTCGCGCAGGTCATGCCGTTGTTCTTCCTCGCGGGTGGCGCGGCGGGTGCGTACGGGTGGAAGGCGGGGACGCCGTGGGGCACCTGGCTGTTCACCCGGGCGCAGAGACTGTGCCGGCCGGTGTTCTGGTACCTCGCAGCGTGGACGGCCGGCCTGCTCGTGGTCCGGATGGTCCTCGGAGTGGAGTCCGCGGAGGGCCTTGGCCGCGAAAGCGTGGCGTTGCTGTGGTTCCTCGGCGTCTACCTGGTGGTGCTCGCGTTCGTACCGACACTGACCCGGCTGAGTTCGGTGCGCGCGGTGGCGGTCGTGGTCGCGTCCCTGCTGGCGATCTCCGCGGCGTTCGACGGACTGCGGATCGCACTCGACTCACCCAACGCGGCTGGCGCCAACTTCCTGTTCGTCTGGCTGATCCCGGTCGTGTTCGGCGTCGCCTATGCCCGGCGACTGATCGGGCCGCGCGCGGCCCTCGTCACGGCCGCGGTCGCGTTCGCCGCACAGGTGGCGCTCGCCATGACCGAGCAGTACGAGGTCTCCCTGGTCGTCACCGGTGCGGAGCGGATGTCCAACGTGTCGCCGCCGACGCTGCTGCTCGCATTGCACTGCATCTGGGTGTCGTGCGTGTTCGTGGCCGCCGCGGGCGGGATCGGGCGGTGGGCCGCCCGGCCGCGGGTGTGGCGCGTCGTCTCCGTCGGCAACGGGGGGGCGATGACGATCTATCTCTGGCACATTCCCGCCATCGCGGTCGCGGCCTTCACGCTGCACGCCGTGGGTCTCGACGCCTACGACGTGCACGCAGCGGGCTTCTGGAGCCTGCTTGCGCTACGGGCTCTGGTGTTCGCGTTCGTCATGGCGGTGGCCTTCCGGCTGCTCTCACCGCTCGAACACCGCAGGCTGCCGTGGTGGGACGCGTCCGCTGGCGCCGGCGGTGCCCGGTCGACGGCCTCCGGTGCGCTGATATGCGTTGCGGGCGTCGTGCTCGTGTGGCTGGCGAAGAACGGGCAGGCCGGTACTTCAGGGTGGATCACTCTCGGATTCTTCCTTTCCGCGGTGGTGGCTGCGCGGCTGTGTCAGGGGCGTTCGGTAGGGTCATCGGGTGACTCCGAGCCTCGCCGTCAAACCCGTAAACACCCGTCTCGCTGAGGAACTCGCCGTACGCGAGGCCCAGGTGGCCGCCGCGGTGCGGTTGCTCGATGAGGGCGCGACCGTGCCGTTCATCGCGCGGTACCGCAAGGAGGTCACGGGTAGCCTCGACGACGGCCAGCTGCGCACCCTCGAGGAGCGCCTCGGATACCTGCGGGAACTCGATGACCGGCGGACCGCGGTGTTGGCATCCATCGAGGAGCAGGGCAAGCTGACCCCAGAACTCAAGGCGGCACTCCTGGCGGCCGACACCAAGTCCCGGGTCGAGGACATCTACCTGCCCTACAAGCCCAAGCGGCGGACCAAGGCGCAGATCGCTCGCGAGGCTGGTCTCGAACCGCTCGCCGATCAGCTTCTTAGCGATCCGACCATCGCCCCTGAGGAGGCGGCCACCGGGTATCTCGGCGAGGACGTCGCCGATGCCGCCAGCGCGCTCGACGGGGCGCGCCACATCCTCATCGAGCGTGCAGCAGAGGATGCCGAGCTCGTCGGTGCCGTTCGCGCCAAGTTCTGGGCCGACGGTGCGCTGCGGACCACGCCCGCCTCGGAGGAGATCGCCAAAAGCGCTGCAGGACAAAAGTTCCGCGACTACTTCGAGTTCTCGGAGTCGTTGGGCAGCATCCCGTCGCACCGAGTGCTCGCCGTCATGCGCGGCGAGAAGGAGCAGGTGCTCGCACTCAACATCGACGGTGGCGACGAGGCGGTGTACCACGCGATGGTCGCAAAGACGCTCGGCATCGACTTGACCTCCACGGCCGCGGCGACGCCGTGGCTGGCGACCACGGTCAAGGTGGCGTGGCGGGTCAAGCTGATGATCTCCGCTGCGGTCGACGCCCGCATGCGGCTGCGGCAGCGCGCCGAATTGGACGCGGTGGCGGTGTTCGCCAAGAACCTCAAGGATCTGTTGCTGGCTGCCCCGGCAGGTACCCGCACGACGCTCGGCCTCGATCCCGGCTTCCGGACCGGCGTCAAGGTGGCGATCGTGGACGGCACCGGCAAGGTGGTCGACACCTGCGCAATCTTCCCGCACCAGCCCCAGAGGCAATGGGACGTGTCCAAGGCGACCCTTGCCGCGCTCGTCGCGCGCCACGGGGTGGACCTCATCGCCATCGGCAACGGGACGGCGTCCCGCGAGACCGATGCATTGGCCGCCGAACTCATCGCCGACATCCGGAACTCCGGTGCCAAGCCCCCCGTAAAGGCCATGGTCAGCGAGGCCGGCGCCTCCGTGTACTCGGCATCGGCCTACGCGGCGCACGAGCTGCCGAGCCTCGACGTGACATTGCGCGGGGCGGTGTCGATCGCGCGGCGCCTCCAGGATCCGCTCGCGGAGCTGGTGAAGATCGAACCGAAGTCGATCGGCGTCGGGCAGTACCAGCACGACGTCACGCCTGGCACGTTGGCGCGCAGTCTGGACGCCGTCGTCGAGGACGCCGTGAACGCCGTTGGCGTCGACCTGAACACCGCGTCCGTCCCGCTGCTTGCCCGCGTCTCGGGCATCACGGAGACCCTGGCCGAGGCCGTCGTGGCCCACCGCGAGAAGACCGGACCGTTCCGCAAGCGCAAGGCACTCCTGGACGTTCCTCGTCTGGGCCCCAAGGCATTCGAACAATGCGCGGGCTTTCTGCGGATCACCGGCGGTGACGACCCCCTCGATGCATCCGGCGTCCACCCCGAGGCGTACCCGGTGGTGCGGCGGATCCTCGACCGGTCGGGCGTTACCCTCGCCGAACTGATCGGCAACGAACGGTCGTTGAGATCACTGCGCCCCGCAGACTTCGCCGACGACCGGTTCGGCATTCCGACGGTGACCGACATCCTCGCCGAACTGGAGAAGCCGGGACGCGATCCGCGGCCCGCGTTCTCCACGGCCACATTCGCCGCCGGCGTGGAGAAGGTGGCCGACTTGAAGGTGGGCATGGTCCTGGAAGGCGTGGTGACCAACGTGGCTGCATTCGGCGCCTTCGTTGATGTCGGCGTGCATCAGGACGGGTTGGTGCACGTCTCCGCGATGTCGGATCGCTTCGTCTCCGATCCGCACGAGGTGGTGAGGTCCGGACAGGTGGTTCGGGTGAAGGTCATCGAGGTCGACCTGGATCGCCAGCGGATCGCACTGACGCTGCGCCTCAACGACACCCCGCAGGGCGGTGGTCAAGGCAAGCGTCCCGACCGAGGAGCGCCCGCTCCCCGCGGCGATGCCAATCAGGGCAAGGGCGCAGATCAAGGTAGAGGCAAACGGCCAAACCCTAGTCGTAGCAACAACTCCGACCGGCGGGAGTCGAATCAATCCGCGGGGTCGATGGCACAGGCGTTGCGTGACGCCGGCTTCGGGCGGTGACCCGAAGGGTGGTCGGACGAGCGAAGCGACGGGAAATTTACTGCTCGACCGTCGCCTGTGCGGGTTTTTTGGGCCACTTCGCGGGTTTCGGCCGGGGCCTGACCACCTGCGGCCACCAGAACCAACGACCCATCAGCGCGGCGATCGACGGAGTCATGAACGCCCGGACCACCAAGGTGTCGAAGAGCAAGCCCAGCCCGATCGTCGAGCCCACCTGGGCCACCACGATCAGCTCGCTCACCACCATCGACATCATCGTGAACGCGAAGACCAGACCGGCGGCGGTCACGACGGAGCCGCTGCCGCCCGTGGCGCGGATGATCCCGGTGTTGATGCCGGCGTGTAACTCTTCCTTGAGACGCGCCACCAACAACAGGTTGTAATCCGCACCGACCGCCAACAGGATGATGACCGCCATCGCCATCACCATGAAGTGCAGCTCGATGCCAAGTACGTGCTGCCACACCAGAACCGACAGGCCGAACGACGCGCCGAGTGACAGCACCACCGTGCCAACGATGACGGCGGCCGCGACGAGGCTGCGCGTGATGAGCAGCATGATGATGAAGATCAGTGTGAGAGCGGAGATTCCAGCGATGATCAGGTCGTAGCCATTGCCCTCCTGCATGTCCTTGAACACCGAGGCCGTTCCACCGACGTAGATCTTGGACCCTTCGAGGGGCGTGCCCTTGATGGCTTCCTTCGCCGCCTCCTTGATGGCGTCGATGCGGTCGATGCCATCGGCGGTCAGCGGATCACCTTCATGCGAGACGATGAATCGCACGGCGCGGCCATTCGGCGAGATGAAGCTGTCCATACCGCGTTTGAACTCTTCGTTGTCGAAGATCTCCGGCGGCAGATAGAAGGTGTCGTCGTTCATGGAGTCGTTGAACGCATCGCCCATGGCCGTGGAGTTCTCGTCCCGCGCGGCCGTCTGGTCCTGCATGCCCGCCTGACTGGAGTGCATGGTCAGCATCATCATGCGCATCGACTTCATCGTCTCGATGTTCGGCTTCATCAGTGCCGCCATCTGCGGCATTATCAGGTCGAGCTTCTGCAGGTCGGGGAGCAGTTCCTGGAAGTCAGACGTCATGGTGTCGACACCGTCCAGCGTGTCGAAGATCGAGCGCATGGATGTGCAGACCGGGATGTCGTAGCAGTGCGGTTCCCAGTAGAAGTAAGCGCGGATCGGGCGGAAGAAGTCATCGAAATCGGCTATCCGGTCCCGTAATTCGGCGATGTCGACGGCCATGTCGGTGGTCTTGCCGACCATCACGTGGGTCACCGAGCTCATCTCCTCCATCAACTCGATCATCCTGCTCATCGTGTCGATGGTGGTCTGCACGTCGGCGGCCTGCACCAGCATGTTGTCCATGGTGTCCTGCATGTACTTGTGGTTCATCGTCTGATTGACGCCGCTGTTGCTCAGCTGGGCCGGAATGGTGCTGAACTTGATGGGTTTGCCGCTGGGGCGGGTGATCGCCTGGACGCTTCCGATGCCGGGCACCCGGAACACGGCCTTGGCGATCTTGTCGATCACCAGGAAGTCCGACGCGTTGCGTAGATCGCGGTCACCCTCGATGAGCAGCAGTTCGGGATTCATCCTGGCGACCGAGAAATGTCGTTCGGCGGCGGCGAATCCCGCGTTGGCGGGCAGGTCGGCGGGGATGTAGTTGCGGTCGTTGTAGTTGGGTTGGTAACCCGGCAGGGTGAGCAGGCCGACCAGCGAGAGCGCGACCGTCGCGAGCAGGATCGGGGCAGGCCATCGGACGATGGCGGCGCCCAATCGTCGCCAACCGCGAATACGCATGGCGCGCTTGGGTTCCAGCAGCCCGAAGCGGCTGACAACCGTGATCAGTGATGGCCCCAAGGTGAGCGCCACGAACACTGCCACCGTCATCCCGACGGCAAGGGGGACACCCAGCGACTGGAAGTAGGGCAGCCGCGTGAACGACAGACAGAAGGTCGCGCCGGCGATCGTCATGCCCGAGGCGAGGACGACGTGCGCGGTGCCGTGGAACATCGTGTAGAAGGCCGACCCGCGGTCTTCGCCTACGGTGCGGGCCTCCTGATATCGCCCGATGAGGAAGATCGCGTAGTCGGTCGCGGCGGCTATCGCCAGGGTGACAAGAAGATTCGTCGCGAACGTCGACAGCCCTATGAGGTC
>JAOPVF010000346.1 GCA_025963195.1 Mycobacterium sp.
AGCATGACGAACGCGCCGGCCTGCCCGGTCTGGCCCGGTGCCTGCACGCTGTCGTTGATCAGGTTTCCGACCATCGCCGTCTTGGGGGAGGCGGACAGCAGGTCGTTGGTGAAGTAGTCGCCGAGCAGCGGCAGGCAGGTGAGCAAGACTGCTGCCATGATCGTCGGCCTGCACATCGGCAGCGTCACGCGAACGAATGACGAGACCCGGTTGGCGCCAAGGTCTCTGGAGGCCTCCAGCATCGACTGCGACAGACGGTCCAGTCCCGCGTAGAGCGGCAGGATCATGTAGGGCACGTATCCGTACACCAGACCGAGGATCACCACCACCGGCTGGCCGGTCAGCCAGTCCACGTTGGGGTCGAACAACCCGCCCAAGCTCAGGATCTGGTTGACCATGCCGTCGTTCTGGAGAAGGTTGACCCAGGCCAGCATTCGCATCATGTAGCTGATCCAGAACGGCGCGATCAGCAATGTGATGAGCAGACCCTTGTGCCTACCCGCCAGGCGGGAAACGTAATAGGCCACCGGGAACGCGATGCTCAGACACAGGATGCTGGCCGCCCCGACGTAGGCCACGGTACGTACCAGCGCAGGGAAGTAGACGCCGTCCGGTCCGATGCGGGTCAGTACGTAGTTGAACTGGGTGGGGTCCCACTGCAACGGGTTCCACACCGGCACCGCCGTGCGGAACACCGGGTCCCGCTGACCGAACACGATCGCAAGCACCACGTAGAGGGGCGCGAGGAAGAACAGCAGCAGCCAGCCGACACCGGGTGCGGCCAGTACGGGCCACAGTCGATTGGGACGTTCGCCGGAGCGCTGCAACACCTGTGTTATGACCCGCCGGCGTTGAACGCGTTCCACACGTTGTGCCAGGCGGCGTCGTTGTCCGCGTCCAGCTCCAGTGTTCGGTAGCCGGTGTCGAAGTACTCCGGCTTGACGATCGCGGACCTCAGGTTCTCCGGGATGAACTCCTCGGCCACCAGCGAATCCGGGGTAATGGAGTTCTGCGGCGGCTGGTATCCGATCGCCGAGAAGTTCTCCTTGGCGACCGCGGGGTCGAGCATGTGGTTGAGGAACAGGTGCGCGAGCACCGGGTTCTTTCCGCCCTTGAGCGTGACCAGCATGTCGTTGTCCACCAAGCCCTTGCCGTCCTCGGGGAACCAGTACCGCAGGATCTCTGGTCCGACGCCCTCGGGCAGATAGGACTGTGCGTTGATGATGTCGCCCGACCACATCTGGGACAGCCCGATCTGCCCGGCGGGCATGTCGCTGTACATCGTGATGGTGACCTTGGGTGACGTCGCCTTGACCAGTGCGGAGAGCTGCTCGCCCACCATCTTGAGGTCGGCATCCGACGACGTGTTGATGTCGGTGATGCCCTGCTTCAGCAGCACCATCGCCATCGCGGTGTGGAAGTCGTCGATGATCGCGGTCTTGTCCTTGTAGGCCGGATCCCACAGCGAGGCATAGGGATTGCTCAGTTTGCCGATGTCGGCGGGCACTTGGTCGGTGCGCCAGCCCATTCCGGTGGTGTAGATGGTGTACGGCACCGTGTACTGCCAGCCCTGGTCGTACCAGGGGTTGGTGAATGTCGGCCACACGTTGGAGATGTTGGGGATGTAGCCGTGATTGAGTGGGCGCACCAGGTTCCCGGTCACCAGACGGCTGATCTCGGTGTAGTTGGCGTTGTAGATGTCGAAGTCCACCCCGCTGCGCAGCTTGGTGATCGCCTCGTCGCCGTCGTTGAACGTCGACACCTCGACCTTGACGCCGTACTGGTCCTCGAAGCCCTTGATGGCCTGCGGGCTGAGGTAGTCGGCGTAGTTGTAGATCTTGAGCGTCGCGCCCTTCTCCGGCGGGAGGTTGTCGCCGATGGGTTTGTTGTCGTCCGCGACCGGCCACTTGACCGGGCTGTCCGGCTTCGCGATCGTCAGGCTGGAGCCCGAGCCCTGTGTTCCCGACGGCTTCGAACACGCGGCAAGGAAGGCACCGAGTGTGGGAGCCGTGGCCGCGAGAATCGCGGCGCGTTGCAGGAATTGTCGGCGATTCGGACCGGATCCAATGGGCACGGGCATCTGGGCCTCCCCGGTGGTTCGCGTCTTGTCGGTGCTAGGACTATCACATAGACTGAATGCTCAGTCAACCGCTAGAGAGTGGAGGTTGCACCGTGTCTTCGACGGTGATCGAAAGTCGCGTGTCCGACATTCAGGAAGATCGAATCGGGCAGTTGATCGCCGACGAGGAGCAGGTGTTCCTCCGGCGTCAGCCCCGCAGTACCGAACTGATCGCGCAGGCCCGCGAGCACCTCGCCGGAGGCGCCACCTCCAACTGGCAGATCGCCGAGCCGCAGGCCGTCTGGATGAGCCACGGCGCGGGCTCCAAGGTGTACGACGTCGACGGCACGGAGTACGTCGACATGCACGGCGGCTACGGCGCTTCCATTGCGGGACACGCCCATCCGGCCATCGTGGCCGCCGTCAGCGAGCGGGTCCGGCGTGGTACCCACTTCGCCCAGCCGACCGAGGACGCGATCTGGATAGCCGGCGAGTTGTCCCGCCGGTTCGACCTGCCGCTGTGGCGGTTCGCCAACTCCGGCACCGAGGCCACCATGGACGCCGTCCATCTCGCCCGCGCGCTCACCGGGCGTGACCTCATCATCAAGGTCGAAGGTTGCTACCACGGACACCACGACTCGGTGCAGGTGTCGGTGCTCCCGGAGGCCGACGAGGTCGGCCCGCGCAGCCACCCCACGCCGGTGCCTGGAAACAGCGGCATCCCCGAGGCGATTCGCGAACTGGTCATCGTGGTGCCGTTCAACGATGCCGACGCCGTCGCCGGCGCGCTCGCCGAGCACCGCGACCAGGTGGCCGCGATGATCCTGGAGCCCGTCATGATGAACGCAGGCATCATCCCGCCCGACGACGGCTATCTGGCCGCCATTCGCGACCTGGTCCATGGGGCCGGCGCGCTGCTGATCTTCGACGAGGTGAAGACGGGCTTCACCACGGGCCCGGGCGGGGTGACCGCGCTCTCCGGCGTGGTGCCCGACATCGTCTGCCTGGCAAAGGCTTTGGGAGGCGGCATCGCGGTGGCCGCGATCGGTGGCACGACCGAGGTCATGTCGGCGATCGCCGACGGCCGCTACGAGCAGGTCGGTACCTTCAACGGCAACCCGCTGGCAATGGCCGCTACCCGCGCCACCCTCTCCGAGGTGCTGACCGCCGAGAACTACCGCAGGCTCGACGCCAATGCCGCTCGTCTTCGATCCGCACTGGAGGGCGTCATCGCCAACCATGGGTACGACTGGCACGTCGTCTCGGCGGGCGCCAAGGGTTGCGTGACGTTCCGGCGTGAACGCGTGCGCGAGTTCCGCGACTTCCTGGGGATCGACGCCAGATTGGGCCACCTGCATTGGCTCGTGCAGCACAATGGTGGGGTATTCCTGCCTCCATGGGGGAAGGTGGAGCAATGGCTGTTGTCCGTGCAGCACGACCGCGACGACGTCGACAGGTTCGCGAGCAACTTCGCCCGGTTCGCCGAAGCGGTGTCGAACTGATCGGGTTCGCGTGACGGGCGGCGAGATCCGGCTGGTAGAGCTGGTCAAGTCCTTCGACGGGGTGCCTGCGGTGACGGGCATCGACCTCGACATTCCGGCAGGGCAGTTCTACTCGCTGCTCGGCGCATCGGGATGCGGCAAGACGACCACGTTGCGCATGATCGCGGGGTTCGAGAAGCCGGACTCCGGACGCATCGAACTCGACGGGCGTGACGTCGCGGGCGATCCGCCGAACCGTCGCCCCGTGAACACCGTCTTCCAGACCTACGCACTGTTCCCGTTCATGACGGTCTGGGACAACGTGGCATTCGGGTTGAGATATCAGAAGGCCCCGAAGGACGAGACCAAGCGGCGGGTCGGCGAGGCGCTGGATCTGGTCCAGATGGGCAACTTCGCCAAACGTCGTCCCGCGCAGCTGTCCGGCGGCCAGCAGCAACGCGTTGCGCTGGCAAGGGCACTGGTGCTGCGGCCGCGCGTGCTGCTGCTCGACGAGCCGCTGGGCGCCTTGGATGCGAAGCTGCGCAAGCAGTTGCAGCTCGAACTGCGCGCCGTCCAGCGCGAGGTGGGCATCACGTTCGTTTACGTGACGCACGATCAAGAAGAGGCGCTCACCATGAGCGACCAGATTGCCGTGCTCGCCGAGGGGCGGGTCGAACAGATCGGACCTCCGCAGGAGATCTACTCGGCACCTGCCACGACGTTCGTCGCCAGTTTCCTCGGCGCGGCCAACATCTTCGACGCCGACGTGCTTGAACTATCCGGATCGTCGGCGGTCTGCTCGGCCATGGGCACCAGGCTGGCCGCGGTCGTCGACGGGACAGCGCGCAGGGGCCCTGCGGCCATCGTGATCAGGCCGGAACGGATCGCCTTGCAGGACGCGAGTGCACCGGTGAGCCACGGCCACAACGCGATCAGCGGCACGGTGTCCGAAGTGGTGTACCTCGGCTCGGCTACGCAGGTGCACGTCGACGTCGGCGCCCCATCCGCGTTGATCGTGGAGGTGCCCAATGCGTCGGGGCCGGGATCGGTGACCCATCAGCCCGGTGCGGCAGTGACCTGTGTCTGCACCCACGACGCGGTGCGGGTGCTGCACCGCAGTACCGCGCAGCCGATCACCGACCCCGTTGCCGAGAGCGCGCTCGCGGTTTCTTCACCGGCGGCAGGTTGAGTTCCCGTTCGACGAACCGCATCGCGATCTGGTGAGCCACGGCCGAGTCCACCTCGGGATCCTCCAGCGCCACCTGGATCGACAGGCCGTCGAGTAGTGCGCTGAACTCCAGCGCGAACAACCGGGCGTCGACCTCGACGCCGAGTTCGTCCGACGCCGCCGCGGACTTGATGGCGTCCACGATCATCCGGCGCCAGCGGGCGTCCAGTTCGACCCTGCCAGCCTTCACCTCGTCATGGCGGAACGCTTGAGCCCACAGGTCGAACCACAGACCCCAAGCGCCGGGAATCTCGTTGTCCACCTGAGGAACACAGGTCCACTCGATCAGCAGCGAGAGCCGCTCGCGCAGCGAGGTGACCTCGGCGAGCATCTTCTCGGCGGCCTCGTAGAAGGACTCCTCGGAGTGTCGCAGCGCATCGACGAGCAGCCGGTCCCTCGTACCGAAGTAGTAGATGACCAGAGCCGAGCTGACTCCCGCACGCTTCGCCACGTCGGCGATGCGCGTCTCGCCGAAGCCTCGCTCGCAGATCAGCTCGGCTGCGGCACGGAGCATCTCGATGCGGCGGGCTTCGTTGTTCTCGGTCGCGGGCGCAGGATCGGCCATGTCGATGCGTTCCCCCTCGTGCGATGCGGCGCTGGTACTTGTCTACAGCCTAACACTTGAATAGATTGAACAGTCAGTCAGGATGGCTAGCCCATGGAGAGGTCCTCATGTCCAATTCGTATGACGCGATCGTGATCGGCGGCGGCCACAACGGGTTGGTCTCGGCGGCGTATCTGGCCCGCTCGGGCGCCAAGACGCTGGTGCTGGAATCGCGCGCCAGCCTCGGAGGAGCGGCAACCACCGAGGCGC
>JAOPVF010000350.1 GCA_025963195.1 Mycobacterium sp.
GCGGCGTGGCAGCGACGCGCGTCTCACCCGCGTGAGACTCCCGCGGTATCCCGATGATCATCGGAAGAGTCTCCCATTTGCGCGCCGAGCACGCGCGTCCCCCTCTGACGGTCAGAGGTCTAGGCGGTCCGGCGGCGATGGCGGCGGTCGCGATGATGGCGATGATGGATTCTTGGACACCGTTCCAAGAAACGCTCACAGGCCGGCGGGTACGGCGGTGAGCGGACCGAAACCCGTCCGGAAACGACCAAGCTCGTGGTCGTAACGATGCTCGGACAGGCTGCCGACGCATGCGCCACCGGAACAGCACCACGACGAGCGAGGTCGGCAGCACTACGCACGCCGATGTGCTCGAGGACTGCTATCTACGCGTCATCGCCGATCCGGAGCTCGCGTCCTGCTTCGACTGGGTCGACATCCTGGCGATCAAGCACCACTTGCGGTCTGTCCTCGCCGACGCGGTCGGGCGACCCGAGCCGCCGCATCCGTCGCGTCACGGCATTCGGGTGTCGGCCGAGCAGGAAGCCAGGGTCAGGGGACACCTCGCCGACGTGCTGGCAGGTGTCGGGGTCACGGTGCCAGCGCCGGATCGACGAGCTCGTCCCTGAGCTGGGACAGGGTCCGTTCGAGGATCCGCGAGACGTGCATCTGGGAGACGCCGACCCGCTCGGCGATCTGGCTCTGCGTCATCGAGGCGAAGAAACGTAGATACAAGATGGTCCGTTCGCGCTCGGGGAGCGCCGCCAGCAGCGGTCGCACCGCCTCCCGGTCGGTGATGTGGTCGAACTCGACGTCGACGTCGCCGATGGTGTCCGCCAGCATCCGTGGGCTACTGTCACCACCCGCGATGGGGGCGTCGATGGAATGCACGTTGTACGACGCCGCGGCGATCAGGCTTTCGACCACCTCTTGCCGGTCGAGGTCGAGCATCTCGGAGAGCTCGCTGGCGGTCGGCGCGCGCCCGAGGTCGTGTGTCAATCGTGCTGTCGCCTTGGTGATTTGGCCGTGCCGGTCTCGGATCCGCCGTGGCACGTGCATTGACCAGCCATGATCGCGAAAGTGCCGTCGGACCTCGCCCATCATCGTGGGGACCGCGAAGCCGAGAAAGCTCGAACTCTTGTCGGGATCGAACCGGTTCACGGCGTTCACCAGCCCGATGCGGGCGACCTGAATCAGGTCCTCGAAGTTCTCCCCGCGCCGGTCGTAGTGCCGCGCGACGTGGTCGGCCAGTTGCAGGCACCGAGTGATGATGCGTTCTCGCTGGCGGGCGTATTCGCGCGATTCGGCGGGCAGTGACTTGAGGACGATGAACATGTCCACGACGTCGTGGTACTCATCGGCGTGCCGCGGCGGCGTGACCGCAACGGGCGCAACGGCTTCCAGCGCAACTGCATGCATGCGTGGACCCCCTCGGAGGTGTCCAGGATGCGGCGCCGCACCACATGCGAGATGCGTGCCACATCATCCGTCGGTTCGACGGACCGGCGATTTGCCGTCGCCGCACTTCTGCGAGGCGGTTTGAGTACCACGTGGCCGGATGAACCATGGCCAGGTGAGTTGCGCGTTCGCGGTGCGGCGTTACGGCCGCTTTGCGCTAAACGGCGTTGAGTCCAAGTGGACGATTCGAGCGTACCTCGATTGTGCGATGCCCGAAAGGCAGTTTGGGCATTCGGGCACCCGACGCATCGGGCACGGGGCCAGGCGCCGTGAATTCACCTGTGATGCTTCGTGTTTCGATTGACCTACGATCGTCTCGATGTAGATGTTTGACACGTGCCCTCAGTGGGTACCGCTCGGCTGCTGGTGTGCGACGCGACGTTTTGGTGGGGCAGCACCGTCACGAACACGTTAGATTCAGCGTGATCGCAGCTCTTTGCCAGCCAATCTTGCCCCGGTAGCAATGTAGGGATGAGCGCGACACCGCCTGCCCACTGCTGCTGTCGCTGACGCTCTCCGTTCAGCATCAGTGCCCACGTCGCAGGAAGTCGCAGGAACAGTGTCGGTCTTCGTCGATATCACTCCGGCCGAGTCGCACGCCGACTCGCCAGTCACGTCCACACCCACCCCTAGTCGCCTGCGAGGTCGGCTGACCCGCGCCGCGCTGCCCCTGCTGTCGGTCGTCGTCTTCGGGATCGTCTGGCAGCTCGCCGCGGCCGCAGGCATCTGGAACCAGACCTTCGTGCCCTACCCGAGCACGGTCTGGAAGGCGTTCATCGACGTGTCCACCACCCACGACGGCGTCCGCGGCTACGCAGGCTACCTACTGTGGGAGCACCTCTACATGACGTTGCGGCGGGTGCTGGTCGGCGTCGTCATCGGCGTCGGTCTCGGTGTGCTGCTCGGCCTGGTGATGGGCTCGATCGGCTGGGTGCGCAGCGTCCTCGAACCGTGGCTGACGTTCCTGCGTGCGCTCCCCCCGCTGGCCTACTTCTTCCTGCTGGTCATCTGGCTGGGCATCGACGAGGCACCGAAGATCACGCTGTTGGCGCTCGCGGCGCTTCCTCCCGCTGCGGTGGCGACCACGGCCGCCGTCGTCGCCGCACCGGTCGGACTGACCGAAGTTGCCCGCGCACTCGGCGCCACCCGGGCACAGGTGATCCGCGACGTCGTCGTGCCCTCTGCGTTGCCCGAGACGTTCACCGGCATCCGCCTCGCGGTCGGCATGGCCTACTCGTCGGTCGTCGCCGCCGAGCTGTTCAACGGCATCCCCGGCATCGGTGGCCTGGTGAAGGACGCAAGCAACTACAACAACACCCCCGTCGTACTCGTCGGCATCTTCGCCATCGGGTTCTCGGGTCTCGTCATCGACGGATTACTCCGCGCAGTGGAACGCCGCGCGGTCCCCTGGAGAGGAAAGATTTGAAGTCTCTTGGAAGAGTTAGAGCTGTTTTGGCGGCGGTCGCGGTCTCGGCCCTTGCGTTGTCCGGTTGCGCGGTGGACCACTCTGGGCAGGACTCCGCCAAGCCCACCCTGCGCCTCGGCTACCAGACGTTCCCCAGCGGGGACCTGATCGTCAAGAACAACAAATGGCTCGAAGAGGCGCTGCCCGACTACAACATCAAGTGGATCAAGTTCGACTCCGGCGCGGACATCAACACCGCGTTCATCGCTAAGGAACTGGACTTCGGCGCGCTGGGCTCGAGCCCGGTGGCCCGCGGACTTTCGGCACCGCTGAACATCCCCTACAGCGTCGCGTTCGTGCTCGACGTCGCAGGCGACAACGAGGCGCTGGTGGCCCGCAACGGCACCGGCATCAACACGATCGCGGACCTGAAGGGCAAGCGCATCGCCACGCCGTTCGCGTCGACGGCCCACTACAGCCTGCTGGCCGCGCTGGCGCAGAACAACTTGACGCCCAAGGACGTTTCGCTGATCGACCTGCAGCCGCAGGCAATCCTGGCGGCCTGGGACCGTGGTGACATCGACGGGGCCTACACCTGGCTGCCGACACTGGACGACCTGCGCAAGACGGGTAAGGACCTGATCACCAGCCGTCAGCTGGCCACGGATGGCAAGCCGACCCTGGATCTCGCCGCGGTGTCCGACGAGTTCGCCGCTGCCCATCCCGACGTCGTCGACAAGTGGCGTCAGCAGGAGGCCCGCGCGCTCACCACCATCAAGGACGACCCGGACGCCGCTGCCAAGGCGATCGCGGCCGAGATCGGACTGAGCGCGGACGTCGTTGCGGGACAACTCAAGCAGGGCGTGTACCTGACACCGGAGCAGCTGACGTCGCCGGAGTGGCTCGGTACCGAAGGCGCGGTGGGCAACATCGCGAAGAACCTGCAGTCCGCGTCGGAGTTCCTCGCCGAGCAGAACCAGATTCCCACCGCCGCTCCCCTCAAGACGTTCCAGGACGCGATCTACGTGAAGGGGCTGCCGGGTGCCCTCGCCCAGTGACGGCGTCACCGAACCCGAGACTCGTGGCGGCCTGCGGATCAAGAGCGTTTCGCACCGCTACGGCTCGGGCAGGGATCAAGTCACCGCGCTCGGGCCGGTCGACATCACGGTCGATCCTGGCTCGTTCCTGGTGCTCGTCGGCGCCTCGGGCTGCGGCAAGAGCACGCTGCTGCGGCTGATCGCCGGCTTCGAAACCCCAAGCGAGGGAACGGTTGCGGTGGAGGGGGCGCCTCCAACGCCTGGCGTGACGGCAGGTGTGGTTTTCCAGCAGCCACGGCTGTTTCCGTGGCGCACCGTCGGCGGCAACGTCGAGTTGGCGCTGAAGTACGCCAAGGTGCCACGGGAACGTCGCGCCGAGCGGCGTGACCAACTCCTGCAGCGCGTCGGTCTCGACGGCACGGCGGACCGCAAGATCTGGGAGATCAGCGGTGGGCAGCAGCAGCGGGTGGCGATCGCCCGCGCGCTGGCCGCCGAGACTCCGCTGTTTCTTCTCGACGAGCCATTCGCGGCGTTGGATGCGCTCACTCGTGAGCGCCTGCAGGAGGACGTCCGTCAGGTCAGCGCGGAGTCCGGTCGTACGACGGTGTTCGTCACGCACAGTGCCGACGAGGCGGCGTTCCTCGGATCGCGCATCGTGGTGCTGACCCGGCGGCCAGGCCAGGTGGCGCTCGATCTACCCGTGGACTTGCCGCGCACCGGGGTCGATGCCGAGGAGTTGCGCCTCTCACCCGAGTACGCGCGGCTGCGCGCGGAGGTCGGTCGAGCGGTCAAGGCAGCGGCTGCCTGACGGCAGGCGGTCGGGATCAGTGATTTCGATCGGTCAACGGCGCGCGTAGCGCGCCTGGCACGGCTTAGACCGGTGGGTATGCGGGAGGTGGGTAAACGCCTCGCAGCGCCCAGGGGAACCAGTTGAAGAAGTACTCGATTTCGTCGCTCGCGTCGTAGTCCGGATTCGGATCCATCAGTACCTCCCAGCGAAGCGACTTTGGTAGAAGTCTAGCCCCGGGGGCCCCGCGAGGGACACCGGATGGCGTCGAATGCCTACACTGGCCAACCAGTTGATTGGTACCCGGGCGAAGGCCCGGCCTGCATATAGTGAGTCGCCATGTCCACCACTGATCCCGATGCTCTTCGCGCAAGCGGCTCAGCGGCACCTTCGAACGGGTTGACCCGTCGCGAAGAGCTGCTTGGGGTAGCCACCAAGCTCTTCGCCGCGCGGGG
>JAOPVF010000357.1 GCA_025963195.1 Mycobacterium sp.
ATCGAGCGGAACTTCTGCTCGGTGAAGTCGCGGATGTCGCTGACGGCGGCCTTGTTGCGAAGCATCGACTTCGGGGTGAAGACGATCAGCGGGCGGTGGATCCCATCCATGCCGTGCCGACGCAACAGGTGGAAGTAGTTCGCGGGGGTCGACGGCATCGCGACGGTCATCGAGCCCTCGGCACACACCTGCAGGAACCGCTCGATGCGGCCGGACGTGTGGTCGGGGCCCTGACCCTCGTGGCCGTGGGGGAGGAGCAGCACGACGTCCGACAGCTGGCCCCACTTGGCCTCACCGGAGCTGATGAACTCATCGATGATGGACTGAGCGCCGTTGACGAAGTCGCCGAACTGCGCTTCCCACAACACCATTGCGTCCTGGTTGCCAACCGAGTAGCCGTATTCGAAGCCCACCACGGCGTACTCGGACAGCGCCGAGTCGTACACCATGAACTTGCCGCCGGTCGGCGTGCCGTCCTCCTTGAGCGTGAGCAATTCGAGCGGGGTGAACTCGGCGCCGGTCTTGCGGTCGATGATCACCGCATGCCGCTGGGTGAACGTGCCGCGGCGGCTGTCCTGGCCGGACAGCCGGACCAGCTTGCCCTCGGCCACCAGCGTGCCGAGCGCGAGCAGCTCGCCGAAGGCCCAGTCGACCTTGCCCTCGTAGGCCATTTCGCGGCGCTTGTCGAGCACCGGCTTGACGCGGGGATGCACGGTGAAGCCCTCGGGCACCGCCAGGTGCGCATCGCCGATCCGCGCGAGCAGCGACTTGTCCACTGCGGTGCTCAACTTCGCGGGGAGCTGCTGATCGGCCTCGACCGACTCGCTTGGCTCGATCTCGTGCTTCTCGAGTTCGCGGACCTCGTTGAACACCCGTTCCAGCTGGCCCTGGTAGTCGCGCAGGGCGTCCTCGGCCTCCTTGATCGAGATGTCGCCGCGGCCGATCAGCGCTTCGGTGTAGGTCTTGCGAACGCCTCGCTTGGTGTCGATGACGTCGTACATGCCGGGTTGGGTCATCGACGGGTCGTCGCCCTCGTTGTGACCGCGGCGGCGGTAGCACAACATGTCGATGATGACGTCCTTCTTGAACTGCTGACGGAAGTCGACGGCCAACCTGCCCACCCACGACGCCGCCTCCGGATCGTCGCCGTTGACGTGGAAGATCGGCGCGCCAACCATCTTCGCCACGTCGGTGCAGTACTCCGAGGAGCGCGAGTCCTGCGGTGAGGTGGTGAAGCCGATCTGGTTGTTGACGATGATGTGGATGGTGCCGCCGGTGCGGTATCCCCTTAGCAGCGCGAGGTTGAGCGTCTCGGCGACCACGCCCTGGCCCGCGAATGCGGCGTCACCGTGCATCATCACGGGCACGACCGAGAAGCCGTCGGGACCGTCACCCAGGTCGACCAGGTCCTGCTTGGCGCGCACGATGCCCTCGAGCACCGGGTCGACGGCCTCGAGGTGGCTCGGGTTGGCGACCAGCGACACGTCGATGTCGTTGTCGCCGAACATCTGCAGGTAGTTGCCGGTCGCGCCGAGGTGATACTTCACGTCGCCGGAGCCGTGGGCCTGGCTCGGGTTCAGGTTGCCCTCGAACTCGGAGAAGATCTGCGAGTACGGCTTGCCGACGATGTTGGCAAGCACGTTGAGCCGCCCGCGGTGCGGCATGCCGATGACGACCTCGTCGAGACCGTGCTCGGCGGCCTGGTCGAGCACCGCATCCATCATCGGGATGACGGTCTCGGCACCCTCAAGCGAGAAACGCTTCTGCCCAACGTATTTGGTCTGCAGGAAGGTCTCGAACGCCTCGGCTGCGTTCAACTTCGACAGGATGTACTTCTGCTCGGCGACGGTCGGCTTCTCGTGCTTGACCTCGATGCGCTCGCGCAGCCATTTCTGCTGCTCTGGCTCGAGGATGTGCGTGTACTCGACACCCACGTGCCTGCAGTACGCATCCCGCAGCAGCCCAAGCACGTCGCGCAGCTTCTTGTACTCGGCGCCGGCGAAGCCGTCGACCTTGAACACCCGGTCCAGGTCCCACAGAGTCAAACCGTGGGTGTTCACGTCCAGGTCGGGATGGCTGCGGAACCGCGTCTTGTCCAGCCGCAGCGGGTCGATGTCCGCCATCAGGTGGCCACGGTTGCGGTACGCCGCGATCAACTCGATGATGCGTGCGTTCTTGTCGGCGATCGGGTCGGGGTTGTCGGTCCGCCACCGCACCGGCTCGTACGGGATGCCGAGTTCCCGGAAGATCTCGTCGAAGAAGTCATCGGACAGCAGCAGCTCGTGGATGGTGCGCAGGAAGTCGCCCGACTCCGCACCCTGGATGATGCGATGGTCGTAGGTCGACGTGAGCGTGATGAGCCTGCCGAGACCCATCTCGGCGATCCGCTCGTCGCTGGCGCCCTGGAATTCGGCGGGGTACTCCATGGCCCCCGCGCCAACGATCGCGCCTTGGCCGCTCATGAGGCGCGGCACCGAGTGCACGGTGCCGATGGTGCCGGGATTGGTCAGCGAGATCGTGACGCCTGCGAAGTCCTCTGCGGTGAGCTTGCCGTCGCGCGCCCGTCGGACGATGTCCTCATAAGCGGCGATGAACTGGCCGAAACGCATTGTCTCGCAACGCTTGATGGCGGCGACGACGAGCTGGCGCTTACCGTCCTTGCCCTGAAGGTCGATGGCCAGCCCGAGGTTGATATGAGCGGGCGTGACGACGTTCGGCTTGCCGTCCACCTCGGCGAAGTGACGGTTGAGGTTGGGAAACTTCTTGACCGCCTGCACGATCGCGTAGCCCAGCAGGTGGGTGAACGAGATCTTGCCGCCGCGGGTGCGCTTGAGATGGTTGTTGATGACGACGCGGTTGTCGACCATCAGCTTCGCCGGAATGGCCCGCACGCTGGTGGCCGTCGGCACGTCCAGCGAGGCGTTCATGTTCTTGACGACCGCCGCGGCGGCGCCGCGCAGCACGGCCAACTCGTCGCCCTCGGCAGTAGGTGCCGCTGATGGCTTGGGCTTCTCGGGCTCGGACTTGGCAGGCTCGGCTGCCGGCTTGGCCGGCGCAGATGCCGCAGGAGCCGCTGCCTTCGGGGCGGGCGTCTCCGCTGCGGGGGCCGGGGCAGGTTTGGGTGGTGCGGACTGCTGTCCGTGGCCGTTCGAAGCCGTTGTGTCCGTGGCCGGTTCGGGGGAGTAGTCGACGAGGAACTCGTGCCAACTCGGATCAACCGACGAGGGATCCTCGCGGAACTTGCGGTACATCTCCTCGACCAGCCACTCGTTCTGTCCGAATGGTGAAGGTGAACTG